>CAMJHU010000046.1 GCA_946405565.1 uncultured Clostridia bacterium | reverse complement strand
GACTTCACGGAGCTGCGCGGCTATCTTGTCGCCAAAGCTGCCGAAGGCGAAACCGAAACCGACAGCGCCCCCGTTCTCGGCGCGTCCTCCGAGGCTCCCGCCGAAACCGAGGAAAAAGAAGCTGTCGTCACATTGGAAGGCGGCAAGCTCACCATTCCCGGCAGAACCACCGTGGTGCTGCGCTCCACCGAGCATTACGATGATGTGGTAGTCGATCCCAATGCCATCATCACCTCCGACGAAGACAGTCAGGTACAGGCAATGGGAGAATGATGCGCTCGCGTTCGCTCGCTAAAAGAAGAAAGAATAGAGAATAAAGAATAAATAATAAAGAAGTTTGAAAAAACGCCATATCATACAAAATGATATGGCGTTTTTGCTTTTTTATCTTCTGACCACTGACCACTAATCACTGACCACTATTTCACTGTCCGAAGGGCTTGTCTTTCCAGTCGGCGTACCGTCCGCGAAGCTCCAGCGACGCGAGATGTGTGTCCGCGAGCTGACCGGTCGCGTAATCGGCGGGTTCGTGAATGTTGTACATAAAGCCTTCCCTGCCGAAACGCTTGTCCACGCCCGCTATGTATTCCTCCGCGGCAGCCACATGACGCACGCGCCCAATGATCATGGAATTGAGTCCCTGCCGCGAAAGATCGACGTTGCACGCCAACTCGCATTCCAGCGTCAGAAAACTCTGCGCGACACGGGGAACTTTGACGGTCATCGCCTTTTCCGGGGTGAAATTACCTGCTGCAAACTCATCGTCATTCACGCCGTTATCCATCACCGTGGCAATGCAGTTGGGATAGTAATCCGCACTCACGAAATTGACGCAGAATTCTCCCTCCCGCACGATGTTCTGATAGGTGTGCGACAGATGGCTCACATTCTGCATGACCGCGAAATAGCCTCCCGCGTCACCCCCGAAGCTGCTCCACGAGTGGAAGCAGAGATTGGGCTTGCCGTTGGACTTGACTGTCGAGATGAGAAACAACACCTGCGGAATCGCGCAGGCAAATTCCATATGCGAAAAGGTGTCGAACTGCCCGGGCCAGTTTTCATAGAGCAGTTCCTTGGTATCCATGCCGATTTCACGTTTCAATGGGTCGCATTCCTTTCTTTAGGCTCTGTTGAAAAATAAGTTGAACATTTCTCGGAAAGCAATATCGGTTATACGATACTTGTAGGAGATTTTTGTTCAAGTTATTTCATAACAGTTCCTTAGTGATGACGGGATAACGCCGCGATATCAAACGGCAGATAGAGAACGCCCCATACCGCCAGCAGTGCCGCCAACATGGGAATCAGATAATATCCCTCGCCCAGCCAGTCCGCAAAGGTCTGGGTCAGCGTGCCGCGCACAGAACCGTTGATGAAAAAATAATTGCTGCCCAGCAGCCGGTTGACCGCTGCCACGGGCAGCAGCAGCAGTCCCAGCATCAATGCGACCGACGGCAGCCGCCGCGTATCCGGACGAAACATACCGCAGCATACCATATACAGCGGTATCAATACGATAAAGGTATGGGCGATCACCAAGTGGAGAAAATAGAAGCTGAAAGCGGTGCTGTTGCCGATATCCGGCGTGATCAGCGCAAAGAACGCCCCCGGCAGATTCACCGCGTAGATGAAATTGCGGAAGGTCCGGTTCTCCGTAAACACCGCCAGCGGATAGGTAAACAGCGAAACCGAGCAGAGATGAAAGGGCAGTCCCGTCCGGATGTCGAATTCCTCCGGATACAGGGCAAAATACACATACTTGCCCAGTTCGATCACGGTGAACGCCGCCCACAGCACGATCAGCAGCCTTCGACGCTTTTTGTCGTCCAACCGCCTGCCCAATACAATCATGCCGGCGCAAAACAGCACCGACAGCGCCAGAAAACACAGGTGCGTCGCGGAAAACAGCGTCACCGGTCGGGTATTGTCAAATAGGTCTGCCAATCCCTGCTCCCTCCTTTCACGCGCGCATATTTATGGTTAGTATGCGTTTGTAAGACGGGATTTATGCGCGTGCGATACGGTTTATTCGCCTTTGACCAGCTTCTGGAACGCGTCGCCGCGCACTTCAAAATTTTTGAACATATCATAGCTCGCCGCCGCCGGAGACAGCAGACAGATCTTGCCCGGCGCGGTGATCTCCATCGCCTTGCGCACGCCTTTTTCAAAGTCGTGGCAGGGATAAATCGCCATACGTTCCCCGATGCCGCGGGACGTGAACAGCTCGTTCATGCGCTGGGTCGTGGTACCCACCAGCACGAGGTTATCGACAGGAGCGGTACGGAGGAACTCCGCCAGATCGGTGTAGTCAATGCCGCGATCCATGCCGCCGAGAATCAGGGTTCCCACGCTGCCAAGCGCCTTGACCGCGTTAATGGCGGAACGGCAGATGGTGGAGATGGAATCGTCATAATAGGTCACGCCGCCGAAGGTGCCGACTTTTTCCAGCCGGTGCGCCAACGGTCGGAAGGTCGCGAGCGACGCTTTGAATTCCGCTTCGCTCATATCGGTCATCGCGCGGCAAATCGCGTAATCAATGCCGATATTGTAAAGATTGTGCCGTCCGGGCAGCGACGTGTCTTCTTCCGCAATCACAATGGAACCGTGCGGAGTAGTGACGGTGGTGTCCTTCACGGAAATATCCGCCGGTTTATCTTCTCCCAGACCGTCGCACGCCGTGACCAGACGACCGGGGCGGGGGTACTTCGCCAGCGTTTCCAGATCGTTGACATTGAGAATCGTCACGTCGTCTTCCTGCTGATAGGTAAACACATGGCTCTTGGCGGTGATATAATTATCCATCGTGACATAATGATCAAGATGCTCTTCATACAGATTGAGAATCACGCCGATATGGGGCGAATGCCGCACGAACTCCAGCTGGTGACAGCTCATTTCAAAGACCACAGTGGTGTTTTCATCCACGCTCTCAATGAAATCCAAGCAGGGAATACCGATATTGCCCACAAAAATCGTGTTGTCGTCGTGCCGCTTGAGGATATGATAAAGCAGAGACGAAGTGGTGGACTTGCCCTTAGTGCCGGTGATGCCGACGGTATTCTTCCCGAATGCCGTCAGAAACACCTCGGTCTGGGAGGTCAGTTTATCCAGCAGCTTTTCCGGATGAAAGACCGGAATGCCCGGGCTTTTGAAGATATAATCAAAGGCGGCAAGGTCATCGGTGTTGTCCTGACCGATTTGGATGAAATCGCAGTTGGGATAGAGGGTCAGATCCACCGGCTTGGCGTCCGCCAGCGTCAGGTGCAGATCGGGGTACAGCGAACGGAGATAGCGATAGGTGGAAATGCCTTCGCGTCCCATGCCCCAGATGACCACGTTTTTGTTCTCTACAAAGGATACGATATTTTTCATTTCGCAGCAACCTTTCCTGATAGCTGTACAGATGGTGATTTTGGGAAAGTCTATTTAGGGGGTTTCTTTTCAGGAATTCGCCCTACTCTGTTAGTTGTCCGGGCTCGTCTCGCCCGCGCCGCCTAAGGAACTATGCAGAAATAATTGATACATTTCACTTGCCGAAACACGCAAGCATACTGTAATTTCAGGCAGAAAATGACTGATTAAATTCTGCATAGTTCCTAAGAGAAAACGCGGCTAATTACGCCTTGTTTCTCGCGGCGAGAATGGCGGGACGCGCCTCGATATAATCGTCATAGGTCATCATACGGTCGATGCAGCCCTCATCCATGATTTCAATGATACGGTCCGCCACCGTCTGAATAAACTGATGGTCATGGGAGGCAAAGAGAATATTGCCCTTGAAGGCAATCAGACCGTCGTTGACCGCCGTGATGCTCTCCAGATCGAGATGGTTGGTGGGCTGATCCATCACCAGCACGTTGGAACCGAACATCATCATGCGGGACAGCATACAGCGCACGCGTTCGCCTCCGGAGAGTACGTTGACCGGTTTGAGAACGTCGTCGCCCGAGAAGAGCATTTTGCCCAGAAAGCCGCGCAGCGTCGTCTGGAGCGCGTCGTCGGCATACTGCGCGAGCCAGTCAATGATGGTCAGTTCGCAGCCGTCGAAATATTCCGAGCTGTCCTTCTGGAAATAAGATTGGGTGGTACTCACGCCCCACTTGAAGGAACCCTCATCCGGCTCCATCTCGCCCATGAGAATCTGGAAGAGCGTGGTGTTGGCAATTTCGTTGTCCCCCACAAAAGCAATCTTGTCGCCCTTATTGACTCGGAAGGAGACGTTATTGAGTACCTTCACGCCGTTGACCGTCTTGCTGATGCCCTCTACCCAGAGGATTTCCTTGCCTGCCTCGCGGTCCATATTGAACACCACAAAGGGATATTTGCGGGACGAAGCGGGCATTTCTTCCACGGTGAGCTTATCGAGCAGCTTCTTGCGCGCGGTCGCCTGCTTCGCCTTGGACTTGTTGGCGGAAAAGCGCTCAATGAAGGACTGCAATTCCTTGATCTTGTCTTCACGCTTTTTGTTCTGATCATTCATCAGGCGCTGCATGAGCTGGCTGGAATGATACCAGAAATCGTAGTTACCCACATACATTTTGATTTTGGTGTAGTCGATATCCACAATGTGGGTACAGACGTTGTTGAGAAAATGACGGTCGTGGGATACCACAATCACGGTGCCCTCATAATCCATGAGGAAATCCTCCAGCCACGCAATAGACTGAATATCGAGATGGTTGGTCGGCTCGTCAAGCAGAATGATTTCCGGCTGTCCGAAGAGCGCCTGTGCCAGCAGCACCTTGATCTTGTCGCGGTCGTTGAGCGTGCTGACCGTGGCATAGGGGTCGATCTCCCCCAGACCCAGACCGCTCATGAGCTTGGATACCTCGGTTTCGGCGTCCCAGCCGTTGAGTTCGGCGAATTCCCCCTCCAGTTCGGAGGCGAGAATGCCGTCCTCCTCGCTGAAATCCGGTTTGGCATAGAGCGCGTCCTTCTCCTGAATGATTTCATACAGGCGGGGATTGCCCATGATAACGGTATCCATGATGGTGCACTCGTTGTACTGGAAGTGGTTCTGCTTGAGAATCGACATTCTCATTTCTTTGGGAATCACCACTTCACCGGTGGAAGGCTCCAGTTCTCCCGACAGGATTTTAAGGAAGGTCGATTTGCCCGCGCCGTTGGCGCCGATGATGCCATAGCAGTTGCCGGGCGTAAATTTGAGGTTTACGTCCTTGAAAAGCGTCGTGCCGCCGAAATTCAGGCTGACATTAGAAACTGTAATCATGCGATGTCCTCCGTCTGTTGATGGTTTTACTTCATTTGTATCACTTTATTGTAGCATTTTTCGCCACGTCTGTAAACCGTTATTTTTACAAATGATTCATTGACAAAGGGTGACAATTCTGACAGATGTGTTTTTGACAAAAATATATCAATGGAATTTGTCGAAATATTACAAAAATTTAATTTTTATTAACAGAAAATTCATAAGTTTAAGGCGTTCTGTGGTATAATATAATTGGAAGTTGTGTATTGTTTTTGTTGATATTGCTGATTTATTCATTCGGACAAGCATGATTGTCCGTCACATTCGCCATAAGCGGATCGTTATCCGCATGTTTTTCCTCTTAGCCGGGCTGGACCGTCAGATCAGAGGAGTCATATTTGGAGTATGTAACGCGTAAACTTCATGGATTGCTTTTTTAGTGTTGCTTTTTTGTAAAAAGTACGCACAGAGGTTTTACGGCAATCCGAATAGTCGTCCGGCGATACGGCATAGTGCCGGACGCGAGGGATACAATCAAGATAATACGGGAGGCATGACAGATGTATAGTGAATACGGTTTTATTTTTCCGACAGATCAACCCAATTGTGTGAGAAACGGTGACTATAACGGCATGATGTCACCCTATCAGCCGGCAAACAATCTCACCGGCAGCAGCAACTTCACCTTTACCCGCGATCCGATCCAGCGTGAAAGGATCATTGAAATCGACGACCGGCTGATTTCCGCCAATGAAGAATACCGCGCACTGTCCATGAGTCTCGACACAGCCAGTGACGCGGTGAAGGATTATATCCAGACGCGCATCGTGGAACTGAAGGCGTCGCTTTCCGCGCTGGAACTCGAACGCACCCGCCTTCTGGCTTTCTGAGAAAGCAAAAGCATGATGGTTATGCGGCGGCGTTTCGCGTGAACGCCTGTCCGTAAAAAAAGAAAAAGGAAAAAAAACAGCGCGGACGCTGTCGGACTGTAGGTTCGAGCGCCGTGCTGTTTTTTGTGAATGCGTCCGTCAGAGGACGTTTTTTTATTTGGACTGGTTCATCAGGTCTTCCCACTTCTGGGAAAGGAACGCGTTGGTTTCATCCGAAAGGGCATAGAAAACCTCGCACTCGGCGAGCTTTTCATCACTGGGATAGAAGAATTCGCCTGTTGCCTCTTCGTCGAGCTGCTCCACCACGCAGGACATGGGAGAGGCATAGCCGATATATTCGGTATTGGCAAGCGCGATATCCTCACGGCACATGAAATCAATGTATTTTTCCGCGGCAGACTTGTTCTGGCAGCAGGTGGGAATACACATGGAATCAATAAAGGTGTTGGCATGAGGCGGAATATAACCCTTGATATACTCGTTGCTCTCCTGAAGCATCAGCAGATCGCCGTTGTAATAGGGAGCAATGAGAGCTTCGCCGCTCTCCATCTTGTCAAAGATTTCGTCGCCGTAATACCCGCCCTTGACAACGGGTACCTGCTTGACCAGTTCCTGATAGCAGGCTTCCAGTTCCTCTTGATTTTCGCTGTTGAGGGAGTAGCCGAGCTTGGCTTCCGCCACGCCGAACGCATCGCGCTGGTTGTTGAACATCAGCACCTTGCCGGCGTATTTTTCATTCCAAAGCAAATCCCAGCTGTTCTGATCCACGTCGGCGGCGTCCACATAGCGGCTGTCGTAGAAAATCGCGGTGCAGCCCCATGTGTACGGCACGGAGTATTCGCCTGTGGGATCGAAGGCGGGCTTGCGGAACTTTTCGTCGATGTTCTCAAAGTTGGGGATATTGTTGAAATCGAGCTTTTCCAGCATATTCTCGCGGATCATCTGCGAGATCATATAGTCAGAGGGAATAATGACGTCCACCGTCATACTGCCGCTCTTGATTTTGGCATACATTTCCTCATTGCTGGAGAAGTTGAGATAATGCACCTTGATGCCGGTTTCCTTCTCAAACTGCTTGTTGGTGTCAAGAGAACCGTCGTCGCCGTTGGAGATGTATTCGCCCCAGTTGTAGACATAAATCTCCTCGCCCGTCATGGGAACGCTTTCGTCCTTGGCACAGCCGGTCACACACAATGCGGACAGCAGCATGGCTGCTGAAATGACAAGAGATACGATTTTTTTCATGTATCAAAATCCTTTCTTTATTGAAAATCCTTCAAACTTCCTTATGGGCTTTTCGGTTCCGGCGCTGTTCGGCAATCTGCCGCGCGTTGATGGCAACCAGCAGCACCAGCACGATCAGGAACATCACTGCCGACAGCGCGTTGACCTTCGGACTGATACGTCGCTTGGTCATGGAATAGATCACCATCGGGAGCGTCTGCGCCGTCGAACCGCTCGTGAAATAGCTGATGACGAAATCGTCCAGCGAAAGGGTGAATGCCATCATAATGCCCGTGATAATGCCCGGCATAATCTCCGGCATGACCACCTTCATAAACGCCTTCAGCGGCGGACAGCCCAGATCCTGCGCCGCCTCGTAGATACTCGGGTTCATCTGATTGAGCTTGGGCAGCACCGAGAGAATGACATAAGGGATACAAAACGTCACATGGGCAATCACTAAGGTGGTAAAGCCGGGGCGAAGCAGTCCCGTCGCGCCAAAAATCGCCACAAACAGCAGCATCATGGAAATGCCCGTCACGATGTCGGGATTGACCATCGGGATATTGTTGAGCGTGAGCATGACGGAACGAAGGTTCTTGTTCATGCTTTTCAGTCCCACGGCCGCCGCCGTGCCGATAATCGTGGCGATGACCGCCGCCAGTACCGCCACTTCCAGCGACACCCACAGTGCGCCGAGAATGGTTTCATCGTTGAAGAGGTTTTCGTACCACCGCAGGGAGAAGCCCTTCCAGACCGAACGGCTCTTGGTCGCGTTGAAGGAAAACACAATCAGCACCACGATGGGCGCGTAGAGAAAGAGAAAAATAAGTACCGTATAAATTGTAGAGAGTATCTTTGAGGCGTTTTTCACATCATCAACCCCCCTGTTTCCTCGCCGTCGTCAAATTTCTTCATGATCGCCATGCTGATGAGAATCAGCACCATCAGCACCAGCGAGAGTGCCGCGCCGACATTGTAATTCGGCGCCGCGCCCACAAACAGCCGTTCGATCACGTCGCCGATCAGCATATTGCTGCCGCCGCCCAGCAGCTTGGAAATCACGAAGGTACTTACCGACGGCACGAACACCATCGTGATACCCGTGATGACCCCCGGCAGGCTCAGCGGAAAAACCACCCGGCGCAACGTCGCCAGCTTGTCCGCACCGAGGTCGTTGGCAGCTTCGAAGAGACTGACGTGAATCTTTTCCATCACCGAGTAAATCGGCAGAATCATATAGGGCAGAAAGTTGTACACCATGCCCAGAATAATCGCGCCCTTGGTGTTGATCATATGGAGCGGTTCCATCCCCAGCTTTCCCAGCAGGTGATTGATCAGACCGTTGTTTTCAAGAATGGTCATCCACGCGTAGGTGCGCAGCAGGAAGTTCATCCACTGGGGCAGCATGAGCAGCATCATCATGGTCTGCTGCGCCGCCCAGCTCGCGCGGGACATGATATAGGCGAGCGGATAGCCCAGCAGCAGACAGAAGACCGTCGCCACCACGCCCATCACCAGCGAATCCTTCAGATAATTCCAGTAAGTACCGATTTTCGCGATATTGTCCAGGGTAAACGCGCCTGACGCATCCGTAAAGGCGTACCAGCAGACCATACCCAGCGGCACCACCGTGAACACGTTTAAAGTGGCTATATTCAAGCCTGCCATGGGCCTGATCGAGAATGTACCTTT
>CAMJHU010000045.1 GCA_946405565.1 uncultured Clostridia bacterium | reverse complement strand
GCGTTGATTGTGGACGAGCTTTCCATGACGGATATTCTGCTGTTTCAGAGTCTGCTTCGGGCGGTGAAATTCGGCTGCCGTCTGGTGCTGGTCGGAGACAGCGATCAGCTTCCGAGTGTGGGCGCCGGAAATGTATTGGGCGATCTGATCCGGTCAGGACAGGTGCCGGTAGTGCAGCTTACCGAGGTATTCCGTCAGGCACAGAAAAGTGCTATCGTTATGAACGCCCATCGCATTGTAAGCGGTGAAATGCCCCAGCTTGATCTGCGGGATAACGATTTCTTTTTCCTGCCGCTGCGGGAGAAGGAATCCATTGCCAAAATGATCACGGATCTGTGCTTTCAGCGGTTGCCGGACGCCTATGGCTTTGATCCGCTGCGGGATATTCAGGTACTGTGTCCCGGACGCAAGGGAGAATTGGGAACCGTTGCCCTCAATCAGATCTTACAGCAGCGGTTCAATCCCTCTCACCAGAAACGTCCCGAACTCAGGCTCAACGGCGCGGTCTTCCGGCAGGGTGACAAGATCATGCAGGTGAAAAACAATTACAACGTCGAATGGACCCGAGACGACGGCACCGAGGGAACCGGCATCTACAACGGCGACGTGGGGATGCTGGAAGAGATCGACCGGCTTCGCGGCACGCTCAAGGTGCGGTTTGACGATCGCGTGGCACTCTATTCTGTGGACAATGCCGATGAACTGGAACACGCCTACGCCATTACCGTCCACAAAAGTCAGGGCAGCGAATTTCCCGCCGTGATCATCCCCATGTATCCAATGGCGCCTCAGCTCTGCTACCGGAATCTGCTGTATACCGCCGTCACCCGTGCCAAAAAAATCCTGATTATGGTGGGTCACAAACAAATCGCCTTTCAGATGGTGCACAATCAGAAGAAAACCCTGCGCTATTCCGCGCTGGACACTTTTCTTCAGCGCGATTTGACCGAAACACAATAAAATGAAAGGAACACATGGTTATGGGTCTGCTGAAACAATTACAGGCGTGTCTGCTCGATCTGGTTTTTCCGTCCCGATGTCCGCTGTGTGGGGATCTGCTTTACGACCATCAAAGCCTATGCCGACAGTGCGCCCATGATGTGGAATTCATCTGCCATCCGATCTGCCGCCAATGCGGGCGACCGTTGGGGAGCTGCCACTGCGGAGAAGCAACGTACGCCTTCACCCGTAATGTCTCCCCGCTCCTTTACACTAACGCCGCCAGAAGAGGTATCCACCGCATGAAATTCCGCAATTCGCCGTCGTCCTGCGCCTATTTCGGCAAGCTGATGGCACTGGCTGTCCGGACGGAATATCTTGACGCGGGTATTCCCATTGACTGTGTAATGGGCGTACCGATGTATTCGGAGGATGAGCGCAGGCGGGGCTATAATCAGGCAAATCTTCTGGCAAAGACCGTCGCTTCGGAATTGCGTCTCCCTTATCTTTCCCGTGTTCTGATCAAGTATCAGAAGAATCAGCGCCAGCATACGCTTTCATATGCGGAACGACAGAAAAATATCAAAAATGTGTTTTGTGTGGTACATACGGAGAAAATAGACGGTAAGACCGTGCTGCTGTGTGACGATGTGACCACCTCCGGCGGCACATTGAATGAATGCGCTCGGATTTTACTGGAAGCAGGTGCCAGAGAAGTCTATTGTGTAACGGCTACGGCTGCAGTCAAATCATAACAGGAATTCAAAAATTCACATAAAAAACTATTGCAAGTATCATTCAACTTTGCTATAATTAAAAGGTCACTTATCTTTACAAAAGAAAAATCCCCCGAAAGGAAGTCTTACCTATGTACGCAGATATGCTTGATTCCATTGGTTTTCTCAGTTCCTATGACAGCGACGTGGCCGCTGCCATGGGTGATGAGCTGGCGCGCCAGAAGAGAAACCTCGAACTGATCGCTTCGGAAAACCTTGTTTCACCCGCTGTCATGGCGGCGATGGGCAGTGTGCTCACCAACAAGTACGCCGAAGGCTATCCTGGCAAGAGATACTATGGCGGCTGTCAGTGTGTAGACGTCGTAGAGGAAATCGCCCGCAAGAGAGCCTGTGAACTGTTCGGCGCTCAGCACGCCAACGTCCAGCCCCATTCCGGCGCACAGGCAAACACCGCTGTGTATTTTGCCTTGCTCGAACCGGGTGATACCGTCATGGGCATGAACCTCGCCGAAGGCGGACATCTGACACACGGTTCCCCTGTGAATCTGTCCGGCAAGTATTTCAACTTCGTCGCCTACGGCGTAGACGGCGAAACCGGACGCATTGACTATGACAAGCTCTACGAAACCGCCAAGCAGGTCAAGCCCAAGATGATCGTCGCAGGCGCGAGTGCCTATCCCCGTGCCATTGATTTTGCCAAGTTCAGTGAGATTGCCAAGGAAGTCGGCGCCTATCTCATGGTGGACATGGCACACATCGCAGGTCTGGTCGCGGCAGGCGTCCATCAGAATCCTGTGGAGTATGCCGATATTGTGACCACTACCACCCACAAAACCCTTCGCGGTCCGCGCGGCGGTATGATTCTCTGCCGTGAGGAATACGCCAAAGCCATCGACAAAGCGATTTTCCCCGGCACACAGGGCGGACCTCTCATGCACACTATCGCTGCCAAGGCAGTTTGCCTCGGTGAAGCGCTCAAGCCTGAATTCAAAACCTACGGCAGACAGATTGTCGCCAACGCAGCCGCTATGGCGGAAGAATTCGACGCTCGCGGCGTAAAGATGGTTTCGGGCGGCACGGACAACCACCTCATTCTGCTCGATCTGCGTGGCACCGGCATCACCGGCAAGGAACTGGAGCACCGTCTCGATGAGGTTTACATCACCGCTAACAAGAACACCATTCCCAATGAGCCCCTCAGTCCGTTCGTAACCAGCGGCGTGCGTCTTGGCACCCCCGCAGTTACCACCCGCGGTCTGGTCGAGAAAGACATGAAGAAGATCGCCGAGTACATCTCGCTTGCCATCACTGATTTTGAGGGCAGTGCCGACGCAATTCGTGCAGGCGTTACCGAACTGCTCGAAGCCTATCCCCTCTACGAATAAGCCACGGGAATAGTTCGTCCGATAAACAGATCCGTACACAATCATAATTGCGCCCGCATGAGGACTTATCAACAATCCTAATGCGGGCGCGATTTATGTTATTTTAACCCGAAAATTTCGGGCAAACAGGTACTATGGAGATTAAGTCAAAGAAAGAATATCAAGAGAAGTCAGAGCATCAAGAAGTGTTCTGGCTTTTTTGTTAATTCAGTTAATTGCCAATGACCGTCCCACCAGGAAGCGCGTCAACCTCGTCAAGAAGCTCATCAAACGGGAAGCGGAGTTTATGTTCGGGCGTGCGCCGGAGATTACCTTCGATTCTGACCGCGAGGCGTCTGCTGAAACCGTTGACAAAGCACAGAGGTTTTTGGATGGCGCGTTAAAACGTTCCCGCTGGAACAACAAGCTCATGCAGGCGGGGCTGGATTGCTTCATCGGCAAGCGCGTCGCGCTCAAAATCAGCGGCGGCAAGGACAAACCTGTCCGCGTTTCCTTCCGTCCGTCCCCCGAATTTGTCTATTCCGTCACCGACGACGATTGCGACGTGCTGGACAAAATCATCTTCTTCTATCAGATCAATGACGAACAGAATCGCGCTGATCAGCGGCTATGGAAACAGAAATATTGGCTGGAAAACGGTCGGTGCTGGCTGAATGAGGGCGTATACAACGGGTTCGGGCAGTTGCTGGAAGGCGGGCAGGATGTGGACACCGGGCTGGATTTCATCCCCTGCTGTGTCATTCTCAACGGCGGGTTATCCGGCGATATGAAGGGAGAAAGCGACGTGGAAGACCTCATTGAGCTCCAGAACAGCTACAACCATCTTCTCTCCGACGACGCCGACGCGCTCCGGTTCAATATGTTCCCCCAGACCGTCGCTGTGGACGCCAAAGCGGAATCGCTCGACGCGATGAAAATCTCTCCCGGCGCGCTGATTGATTTACAGACCGACCCCGCCAAGGAAGGCAGTCAAGCGCGGCTTGACAAGCTCGAAGCCGGGTTCAGTTATTCCGAACGGTTCGAGGCAGCTATCACCCGCACCAAGAACGATATGTTTGACCTGCTCAGCGTTCCCAACGTCGGGCTGGAACAGCTCCGCGGGCTGATGCAGTCCGGCAAGAGTATGAAGGCGCTCTACTGGGAACTCATCTCCCGCTGCGAGGGCAAGTGGGCAAGCTGGCGTCCGGCACTCGAATGGATGGCGTTTGCCGTGCTGAAAATGGAATCCATTTATCACGGTTTCGCCTACGATGAGGACGCGCTGACGGTCAACGTCGAATCGCTCTATCCCATTCTCGAGGACGATTTTGACGAGATGGCAAACGACATGCAGGAAGTTTCCCGTCAGGTTCGTTCGCGCAAATCCTACATCGAAAAATGGCGCACCGCACCCGCCGCAGACGCCGAGTTGCTTCAGATCAAGAAGGAAGAGACGCTGTTTTCCGACAGTTTTATTTCAGCCGCAGAAAGCGAGCTGATGCCGGATGGCGAATAACCCCCATTACAGAGATTTGATGCGGCAGGCGCGGCGTGATCATCTGGTCAATATCCGGCAGGTGTCCGGACAGATCGCGTCACTCTACGAGGATGCCGCAAAGGATTTATCCTCACAAGCCGTTTCCATGAAGAAGCGCACGCTCTCTCATCGATGGGCGACAGAATACGCCGACGCGCTGGACAAGCGTGCGCGGGAACTGCGTGCCGGGCTGTACGATGTGACCTATCAGGGCTTGAAACGTTCCGCCAATCTTCCCATTGCCGCGGACGGGGATTTCTGGGAAGCCGTCGGCGGGCAGTCCTTCCGCGACATGTTCGCCGTCACCCCCGACGACATCCTCACCAACCTCATCACCGGGCAGATTTATCAGGACAACAAGGGTTTATCCGACCGCATCTGGACGGCTTCCAAGACTTTTGAGCATGACATTGATTACATGGTCAATCGCGGCATCGCCGAATACAAATCCGCCTATGAGCTGGCAAAAGACCTCGAACAGTACGTCAAGCCCAAGGCAAAACGCGATTGGGATTGGGGGAAGGTCTATCCCCATCTCGCCGGAAAACAGATCGATTACAACGCCCAGCGTCTGGCGCGGACGGCTATCAACCATTCCTACTTCCTTGCCAATCAGAAGGTTTGTGTGCAGAATCCTTATGTCGAAGTCATGCACTGGGAGTTGAGCGACGCGCACCTTTTCCGGCAGGTGATTCCATTCGGTCCCGACGAGTGCGACGATTATGCCGAGCATGATGAGGGCTTCGGTATGGGCAACTGGACGCCCGAGGAAATCCCGCTCCCTCACCCCCAATGCCTTTGCGTCCAGTACGGCGTTGTCCCGGAATCGCTGGAAGTCATCGGCGACGAGATCGGGCGCTGGATTGCCGGGGAGCCGAACGTCAGGTTGGACTCATGGAACGCCTTGTATGGTCGGAATTATGATAGGCAGAACGGGACAGCTTCGTCTGATGCCGGAGTTGGAAATTCGCCCTTGCAAAATGACGCGAGTAGTGGTAGAATGAAGACAGATAGCGATACGGTTTATCATGATGTGACCGATGATGCTATCGAACGAGTACCGCGTGTATCTGTGTCAGATGATGAAGTCTTCAACGAACGATATCAGAAGGCGGGGCAAGATTTGCTCCGCACGGTGAAAGCCTCGGGAGCAGAAGCGGGTACAGAATTTTCGATAGTGTATGACCGTGAGATGAACCGTATCGGTGAGTACATACGGGGCGATGTAGGACACGTCAAGATTGACAATCCCGACGAGCTATATCATGCACTGCACAATCACGGCAGTGGATTGACCTTCAGCTTAGAAGATTTAGTCGGTTTCACAAGAAGAGATAATATGCTGAGCATATCGGCTGTTGGAAACAATGGTTCGATTTACTGCCTGATGTCAACAATTGATGCAGATAAAAATGGGTATAGCGGTTATCTCTACTTTATGCAAAACGAGCCACTATATGAATTCAACGGCATATCATACACATATGGAGACTTGATAAACAAAAGGCTGAATCTCGATTTGTTAAATAAAGAGCAACGTGAGGATTTTGGAACCAAAGTGGTTAATTTCGGTGAGCGATGTGCAAAGGCGGGCGAAAAATATGGATTCAGATATTTTAAACAATCTTCCTGAATGGCTTACTCCCGAAAGAATAAAGCATTTTAGGGATTGTCTGAAAAAAGCAGAGCCTTACACAGACGAGGAGATTCTTGATAGACCTTTTGATTCGTTGGATTATGATACCGATAGGGACAACGCCTACACTGCCAAACGACTTTTAACTTATTATGGCATACCACTGACCGACGATAACAACACAACCGAATAACCAAGCTCACTTAATCGGGTGGGCTTTTTCTTTTGCAGGATAACCGCAGAACCGACCTTGTTTGATTTTATGGGATTTTGAAAAAACCAACCGGAAATCGGCTGGCTGCAAGTTACCCGCAAGTTCTGAAAGCGCGGAAAATGGGCGTTTGCGGGGCTTGTTGGATGTTTTGTGCAAGTTAAAATCTGTCAAGGTTCTGACAAGGTTTGTTTGAAATGGCATTGAAAAAAGCACTCGAATCAAGGCATTGCCTTTTCAAGTGCTTTTGTGTTTAATCGTCGTAATGTCCCCGGCAGGCGGCAATGATCAGGCTGTCACCGTCCGGCTTGTAAACAAGGCGGTTGGCTTCATCGATGCGTCGGCTCCAATAACCGTTATGATTTTTCAGCGGTTCCGGCTTGCCTATACCGCTGAATGGGTTCCTTTGTGCGTCGCGTATCAGTTGGTTGATGCGTCTGAGTGTCTTTTTGTCCTGCGTCTGCCAGTAGAGATAATCATCCCACGCGCTTTCGTCCCACAGCAGTCTCATTCGTCCGGCACCTCGATTAATTCATGTTCCGTCAGATGGGCAGTGCCGTTCTCTATCCGCCCGATCACACGGTCTAAATGCCGCATATTGGATGGGCTGGAAAATAAATCGTTGTTGGCGGTGACGTCAAACGGTATGCGCTGTTCCGATACGGCTTTTTTGGCAAAAATGCAAAACGCTGTTGTCATCGTCATGCCAATACTGTCGCAAAGTGAACTGAAATCTTTTTTCAAATCTTCGTCCATGCGAATGCTGAAATTAGTCTGTGCCATGATTCACACTCCTTTCGTGTACATTGTACTACAATTTCAACGCGTTGTCAACTCATTCTTCCCGTCCGAAACGCTTATGACGTTAAACTGCCGCGGCTTTTTGATTCCATTACGTTTGACGAAAACGGACAGCCGACGGGCTATAAACGGAAAGGGGTTTTTCTTAATGGAAAATATGGAAAACATGGAAAACAATCAGAACGTACAGAACACAAACCCGACCGCTGCGACTTCGCAGCAGAATCCGCCCGCTTCTATCGATGTGGAAGCACTCGCCGCGATGCTGGAAGCCCGTCAGGAACGCGCCGGACGTTCCGCCCTCAAATCCTACGCCGAACAGACGGGTTTGAGCGTGGAACAGGTTACAGCCGCCGTCGACGATTACAAGGCAAAACAGGCTTCCGCTATCCCGCCCGACGTGCAGGCGCGCATCGACGCTCAGATGAAAGCCGCGAATGACCGTCTTCTCGCCGCCGAAGTGCGCACCGTCGGCGCGGAACTCCATATCGTGGACTTTGACGCGGCGCTCCGGCTCATGGACAAGTCCGCCGTGGCGATCGGTGAGGACAGCACTGTGAGCGGCGTGCGGGAAGCTCTCGACGCGCTCACCCAGTCACGTCCGTGGCTGGTGACACAACAGCCTCCCGCACCGTCCGGAACCGGCTCCACCGGCAATTTCCCGCGCGGTGCAGGCGGGGAACAAGCCGATTATGCCGCCCGCCTCCTCGAGGCACGGCAGTCCGGCAATCAGACCCTCGCGGTCTCCATTATCCGGGAAGCCGCGGCGAAGGGCATTGCGCTTCGCTAATGCGGAATGCGGAATTCGTAATTTGTAATGGATGACAAATCATTCCGCATTACGCATTCCGAATTTATTTTGAAAGGATGTTTTCATTTATGGCAAATCAAAGTGGAACAGGTAGCGTATTCAATCTTCCTAATTTTGCGGGACAGCTTTATTCCGCGTCCCCCATTATTACTCCGCTGCTGAATATGATTTCGGCAAAAGCGGTCAAGACCGAAAATTTCCAGTTCCCGACCGGCGTGGAATATGCCCATGAAAACGCCGGTCAGCCCACGATTTCCGAAACCGATTCCCTCACCGCGCCGACGGCGGTCAGTTATGTCCGCATCCAGAATTCCAACGTGACGCAGATTTTTCAGGAAAAAATCAGCGTCTCCTACATGGCGCAGTCCAACGCCGGACGGCTCACCGGTATCAATACCGCCGGCGCTCAGAACAGCGCTGACAATCCCCTCGATTTTCAGGTGCGGCGCGCGCTGGAAAAAATCGCCCGCGATGTGGAATACACCTTCCTCAACGGTGCGTATCAGCTCGCGTCAGCTTCCAACGTCGCCAACAAGACCCGCGGTCTGCTCGCACTGACCGACAGCGCCGCCACCAATCTCGCCTCCAACAACGTCGCCGCCGCGCTTACCCAGACCAACTTTGCTATTTCCGTATTGCGCTTCATTGATATTTGGTAAGCGTCAAATAAACCGCGATGGAGAGAAAGAAAACCGCACCGGATGGTCTCAGGAAAAACCATCCGGCGCGGTGAACTATATGGATTTAATAATGGAGCCATTGCGTTTAGCGGTGATGTAAATTTCTTTGAACGAGCGGGTATAATTTCCTCCGAAGCGAACAGGAATAACTGACACCAGCCCATCGGTAATAATGCATTCCCTGAAAGGGAGTAATACAGCATCGACGATGATCGGCGTTGGAACGCCGAATAACATATCATCCCAGCTGACAATAATACCGTTGACAAGGTAAACACGCTCGTCTTTTGTTGAAATAAAAACCGAACCCTTTTTCAAATGACGTTCAAAAATGCACATAGTTGAGCAGCGGCATGAATAATTCATAGAACAGCGCTGTGTCTTCAGGCT
>CAMJHU010000044.1 GCA_946405565.1 uncultured Clostridia bacterium | reverse complement strand
ACTTAAAGACAATCTTGCTGTTGTCAAACGTATATTCCGCTTCCAGCAGGTTCATCGCCAGCCCGTGCGCCTTGATCTTCTGACGGCAGATGTCAAACGCACGTTTTGCTTTGCGCTGATTGTCCTCCATATGCGCCATATCGCTCTCCGTTGCCTTCCGGATAATGGGTTTGATATCACGGTTGAGCTCACGGTCATTGATATGCCGCCGATCCAGCACCACCTCGCCGCACTCAATTCCCCGCGCCGTCTCTACCACCGCATAACTGCCCACTTCCAGCGTCTCTTCGTTCGGGCTGAAATAGTAGATTTTCCCGCCCTGCTTAAATCGTACACCAATAATCTCTGCCATATTACCTCCGCTGCAACACAATTGCCAGTTTTGTAGAAAAAAGCGGCATATTGATATTAATTCCAAGCCAATCGCTCAGCGTTTGTATTTCTTCGATCTGTTTCATAAGTGCCGGCGTAGGAATCAATGCGCCCAGCCGCAGCACCTCGGCGTCCGGATGCTCCAGTATATCCTGTGCGCCCACCGAAACCATCAGGGCGCGGCGAAGCGCCTCGCTCAACCGCGCACAGACCCTTGCCGCCAGCAGACGGTCCCGTCCGATATGTCCGCAGGCTGCCGCCAATGTCAGCTCGCTGCCGCCGCACATCGCTGTCACAATCTCCCTTGTGAGCGTATCCGCCAGGTCATCCGTGTCCTCCGTCCCGTCTCCGTCAGCCGGCTGAAGCGCCCGCAGCGTATCGCCGAGGTTCCCCCCGTTTTTTTCGCAGACTTCCGCCGTCTCTGCCGCGTCCCACTCCGGATGAAGTTGGCACAGAAAAGCCGCCCCTTCCTCCGGATTCACAGGACAAAGCGTCACCATCCGACCGCGGGAACGGATTGTTTCCAGCAGGTGCATCGCCGAGCGGCAGGTCATCACAAATATCACTCTCGGCGGCGCTTCCTCAAAAAGCTTGAGAAACGCGTTTTGCGCCGCGGACTGCATATTGTCGCAGTCCTCCAGCACAAATACCCGTTTGTCTGCCTCATTGGGTGCGATATAGGCATCGGTCCGCACCTTCCGCACCGCGTCGATGGAGATAGCGTTTATTTTCCCGCTTCCCGTCACCACCGTCAGGTCAGGATGAATGCCGCTGCGCACCTTGCGGCAGTGGGAACATTCCCCCGCCCACGGCTGCAGACAGGTACACATCGCGCCCTGCGCAATCAGCCGCGCAAAGGTCGATTTGCCCAGACCGTCGGCGCCTTCCAGAATCCACGCGTGCGGCAGACGTCCTTCCGCTGTCATTTCCGCCAGCGCCGTCACCGCCTCGCGGTTTCCGCAGAACAGCCTTGAAAGATTCTTGACGGCATCCTCCGCGCCATGGGTCAGCATTTCACAAAATTCTCCACGTCCAGCACGAAAATCGCCGCGCCGCCTACCGTGACCTCCACCGGCACACTCTTGAACAGCGTGAAGTCGAATTCCGTTTCATCACCCACCACCTGTTTTCTCTTGTGCGAGAAGGTTTTGATAATCTCAATGACCTCTTCCACCTTCCCATCCTCGGTACCGATGAGGAAGGTGGTATTTCCCGCCTTGAGGAAGCCGCCCGTCGTGGACAGCTTGGTGGCGATAAATCCCTTGGCGGTCAGATGATTGGCGACGGCAGAGCTGTCGTCATTATTGACAATGGCAAGCAAAAGCTTCATAAATAATCAACCTCTCCGGATACGCCGCCTGAGAAAAACAGAACCACCGCGGCGCTTGCAAAAATAAACAATTCTATTGTATCACACTTATTTCCTGAATTCCAGTGCTTAACAGAATTTTTACGCATTTGTCATCCACCCGTTCGCCGGGCATGACAATCGGCACCCCCGGCGGACAGGGACACGCCGCCTCCGCCGCAATCCTCCCCGCTGCCTGCTCTGTCGGCACCCGCACACTGCCCCGTGTGAGCGCCGCGCGCGGCGGCATAGCCATGGACGGCAGCACCGTCTCCCCCGGGGGCAGCGATATCGGCGCCCGCACGGGAAAACGTTCAATCGCACGGCGCAGCACCGCGATATCCCGCTCGCTGTTGAACGGCGTGAGAATAAAGACCACCGCTGCGCGGTCACAGTGTTCACATTCCGCGCCCTGCATCCGGAAATAATCCGCCGCTTCCTCTCCCGAAAATCCCACTGCCGACGGCAGCAGCGTCAGCCGCACCGGGTCACACTCTCCTTGGGGCAGACCGAAGCCCACTTTCCGCGCCAGTGTACGCAGTTCCTTCACCGTCTCCGCCAGACGGCGAAAAGCTGCCATACCCTCCCGCGCCAGCCATGCCCGCGCCACATCCAGCGATGCCATCGTCAGATAGCAGGGGCTGGTGGAGCCGAACAGCGCCATCGCGGATTTCAGCCGCGGAGCCGCGTCCGGCTCGGCACAGTGCAGCCACGCGCCGCCGGTCAGGACGGGCAGCGTCTTGTGCGCGGAACAGGCGGATGCCGACGCGCCGCATTGCAGCGGATGAAGCCCGAAGGCAATCAGATGGGTTCCGTGCGCGTTGTCCACCAGCAGCGGCACACCGTATTGCCGACAGACTGCCGCTATGCCTTTCAGGTCGGAGAGGCAGCCGTAATAATCGGGCGAGGTGAGATAGACCGCCGCCGCTCCGGGATGAACGGTCAACGCCGCCGCCACTTCTGACGGCGCAATCCGTCCGGGCAGTCCCTCCCCCGCGTCCCGGCTGTGCGCCAGCCATACCGGACGCAAATCCAGCAGCATCGCGGCATTGACCGCGCTGCGGTGGAGGTTGCGCGAAAAAAGCACCGTATCGCCCGGTTTTGTAAAGGCTGCCAGCATCCCCTGAATGGCAAGTGTGCAGCCTCCCGCCGAAATCGCCGTGTCCGCCGCGCCGAAGAGTTCCGCCGCGCGCCGTTCCGCTTCCCGGATAGCGCCGCTGCACTCAAAAAGGGAATCGGTTTCGGGCAGCTCGGTTAAGTCCATCCAAAGCGGCAGCGACAGCAGCTCCGCCGCCTGCCCCTTATGCCCCGGCGTATGAAAGGACGCTCTTCCCTGCGCGGCATAATCACACAGGGCTTCATACAACGGCGCGTCCTGCCGGATTTTTTCTTGCTCCGTCACCTGCTCACGCGGCTCCTTTCCTTCTCTGCCGAATCCACCGGCTCAGCCTGACCAGCCAGACCACCCTGCCCCGCTCCGGGTCATAGGCAAAGACCACCGCGTACACGCCGAAGGCTGCCAGCGCTGTCACTGTAACCCATATGCCCAGCCGGAGCAGCGGCGTATGGTATACAAAGCGGATGTCGGAATGTCCCTCCGGACAGACCACCGCCATAAAGCCGACGTTGACCTTTTCGATACGCACCCGCTTTCCGTTGACATACGCCTGCCAGCCCTCCTGCCACGGAATGCTGAAGAACACCGCGTTCCTGCGCGACAGATTAATCGAAGCCGAGAATCCTTCCCGGTCGGTGCGGAAATCATAGCAGCATTCCCGCGCACGGTCGGCACAGTCCGACAGATAGCTGCTCTCATGGAAGGCGGTCATATCGTTGGGGAGCGGCGTCAGAATGTCGCTGAGCCGCTGTTCCTGACTGGGACTGCTGAGTACCAGCGCCCGCAGCATCAGACTGGCGTGGTCGCCCGTCGCAAACGCCTCTTCCATGTTTTTCTGCGAAATATAGTAATCATAGGTAAAGCCATACGGAATATAGCCGTCATTCTGCCAGACGTCATACCCGCCCTCGGTTTTGAGATACGACCATCCCGGCATCCTGGTTTCCCTGATCTGCCCGTCCACCACGGTTTTCTGCCGGAACTCACCTTTTTCGGCATTGTCAAAGAGATATTTCACGCTCAGCAGCGAACGTATCGCGTACACATCGGTGCCGGGACGGCTGCCTACGCCGCGTTCCACACCCACCGATTCGTAAAAGTCCATCACCGACGGCGGCACGATCGAGTGAAACGCCTGAATGCAGGAGGTGTCCCAGAACATGCCCATATTGTCCATGTCCTTGTAAAAATCCACACGGTACTGCGCTTTTTTGAGCCCGGGCAGATGAATGTTCTCTCCGCGGCTGAGGGCATAGGGAATGATATAATCCCGGCTGTCATAGGAGAGCGTCTTGCCCTGCCCGATGAAAATAATACAGGTCGCGGCATACACGGTCACAATGCCCGCCATGCCCAGCGAGTACACCCGCATCCGGTCTTTTTCCCGCAGCAGTTTCAGCAGCATCGCCGTCATCATCAGCGACAGCATCGCAATCGCCACATAAATCCAGAAACGGTCGCGGTATTCCATCAAACCGAATTCCAGCGGAATCTCCTTTTCCTCGTCGGGCAGCGTCTTGACCATGAAGCCAATGCCGAAGGCAATCGCCGCCGTAATACCCGCCGCCCACTTCACAGCGCGATCCCAGTTCATATCGCTGTTGCTGAGCGCCATCACCGTCGCCAGCGCGTTCATCAGCGTGAACAGAAAGAACCAGCGGGCATAATAGGTGGCGCTCAGGAGCTGGAACGACGCATTGAGAATCGGGATGAACGCCATGAAGAAGCAGATGATGATCATCCGGCGCAGCCAGTGTCCCTTGCGTCCCTGCAGCCACGCGATCACGCCGGTCATGCCGAACAGCGGCAGACAGGCTGCTACCGAACCCCATTTGGTATTGGAATCGGGGGTGAAATTGGGACGGGCAGGCAGGTCGGGCGGGAAGAAGAACGCTTCCAATATGTTCAGATAGCGCTGCGGCTTGGCATAGACCAGCGCGTTCCAGCCGTACAGTTTTTGCTCCGTGCGGGGATTCTGCGCCACTTCCCACACCGACGGCAGCACCATCACGCCCGCCATCGCAAAGCCCAGCACCGTCTCAAACGCCAGCGTACCGAATTTGCGGGGTGTCAGCCGCCATTTCTTGCTGCCTGCCAGCCGCACAAAGAAGTAAATCGCCACAAAACACGCCTCTGCCACAAAGAAGTAATAGTTGACAAAGGCATTCACCGCCACTGTCACGGCAAACCAGCCACGCCGGTCATGCTCCATGAATTCTTCCAGCGCGATGAGCATCAGCGGAAAAAACACCATCGGCTCGTGAAAATGGTTGAAAAACATATTGAACACGGAAAATCCCGAAAAGGCATACATCATGCCGCCCATCACCGCGAATTCGTCGTAACGCGTGAAGCGGCGGATATAGGCGTACCCCGTGGTCGCGCAGCAGCCGATTTTCAGCGCCAGCAGCGGACCGATCAGGTACGGCACCGCGCCCGACGGCAGCAGCAGCGTCGCCAGAAAGAAGGGCGAACCCAGATTGTAAAAACTGTATGACCCGATGAGGTTCACGCCCAAGTCTGTCTTGAAATCCCAGCCGAATTCTCCCTTGTGCAGCGCGTCGTGAACGTGCATATAAAACGGATACTGCTGCACGTTGAAATCGCCGTAGAGCAGGAAATACCCCTTGTCATACACCATAAAAGGTATCATCACGCACAGTGCCGTCAGAAAGCCGACCGCCAGCACATATCCATAGCGCCCCTCCCGCCTGACATAGGGAGAACGGCGCAGCCATTCCCACCAATCGGGTCGTTTGTTTGTGGTTGTCATTTGGCAGACCTCCGTTTTGTATATCGTTCTCTGTCGTCGCGCGGGAAAATCCATTGCAAAAAGTTCCGTTGCATGATCCGCCCGTTTCGGTTGAAAAGATACCGCAGCACCAGCGTCAGGGACACCGCCATCAGACAGACATTGAAAAACGCGTTCCATACGGCAAAGTCATAATGATGTCTCACCCACCACGCGCCGTTTGCCATAACCGCTTCCTGTGCCGGTATCATGCTTTGGTTCGTCGCGCGGCGTCCTGTGCGATAGCCTTCCCACCAGCCGGTCCGCTCCAGCACTGTACCCAGCACCCGCGCCTGATTCAAGAAGATTACCGCTGATTGCAGTGAAAACAACGTCAGCAGACGCCTGTCCGCCAGCTGCAGAAAGCCCCCCATCAGAAACAGCAGCGTGATGATCTGATACCGCTCGTGCTGCCGGCAGGTCAGCATAAAGATACATTCCGTCAGCATATACGCCGACAGCCAATGCGAGTGCCGCTTCCCGCGGAGATACACCGCCGGCACCGCTGCCACGGCTGCCAGCAGGAAAATCTTGCCGAGCAGCGATACACTCAGACCCGGCAGCAACCGGGTATCGTCGCTCACGCCGTTCAGTCCCAGCAGCATATAGACATTGTCGGCATTCATGGTGATGTAGGGATACTTGTCCACCCCGTCGGCATACACCGTCAGCGGCTGGAAAAAGCCTGCCACACGGTCGGATGAGGCAATCGCGCCGCCGATCATGAAAGGCAGATATATCACGGCAAAGGTCCCCCCCACAGCCACCGCAAACCGCAGGAACTGTTTTGCGCCGCGCTGCCACCGCCGGTCAGACCAAATCCTGCCGGAACGCATATACTGTAAAAAACGTCCGTCCCGCAGATTGCCGAAGCAGATATACAGAATTTCCATGCCCACCACCGGCGTCAGGTACAGCCCTTGGAGCTTGGTCGCGCACATTACTCCGAAAAGCACGCCCGACGCGATCACACGCTTCTGCGCCAGCGCCTCAAAAAGCAGCGCCGCCAGACAGATCAGCACGCAGTCGGTCTGACCCCAGAACGCGCAGTTGAAGACGGTCGCCGGATTGACCGCCCACAGCGCCGCTGCCATCATCCCGGCGGAAGCATTCCTGCGTCCTCCCAGACGGTACAGCACCGCGCAGGTCAGACTGTCCGCCAGACAGGGAAAGCACTTGATTGCCAGCATACGGAAGGGCGGATATCCCGCAAATTCCGTCAGGCGCATCAGCCGTCCCACCAGATACAGCGGATAGAGATAGAGCGGCGGATAGTCCAGTGAGGTCACATGGGTATAGGCGCTGAAAAAGCCGTCTCCCAGCTCCACGCCCCACATGAGGTTCCATTCGGTGTCGTAGGCATTCAGATAGCCGCCCGCCACGGTCAGCCGCAGCAGCAGCGCAAAGCAAAACAGAATTGCCCCGAACTGCCGTTCCAGTCCTTCGTCCGGACGGTGTCCCACGCTCCAATGGTCGTCGTATATGATGTTTCGCTTCCGGTTCATATGGTCACCTGATTCCCATCAATATGGTCTGTCATTCATGATACCATATTCTTCGCCCCATTGCAACCACACAAAAATATTTTCTCACCGCGAAAAAACTTTGGCGCTCCCCTGCCTTTACAAATTCGGCCCTATTTTGTATAATAGCCGGTATAAAAACCGCTTTTCCCCATAGAAAGGAATGATTCTCATGCGTTTTGAACAGCTTTATGAAACCATGAAGGACTATTTTGAAACCAAAGACTATGCCGCGTTCGGCAGCGGCGTTTATTCCTATGAGTTCGACGTGACCGGCGAGGGGGCGGGCAAATTCTATCTGGAAATCCGCGACGGCGCGCCCGCACTCGAACCCTATGATTACAAAAACAGCACCTGCGGCTTCCGCATCAGCTCCGGTCATCTCGAAAAGCTCATCGACCGCCGCCTCTCCCCCATCCACGCCTACACCTCCGGCTGCCTCCGCATCAGGGGCGACGTCTCCGCCGCCTTCCGTCTCGCAGATGTGCTTCATATGAGCGTTTAATAAGGTCATATGATTGCTCGATCAATTCTAGCGAACGAACAAAAAAGTGGTCCGAAAGTGGTCCGTGGCAGTTTTGTGGGACACTTTTGGTGACAATTTTGTGCAGAGGTTTATCTGACCATGTAATCAATTCGAGCGAAGAGACAAAAAAGTGGTCTTTTGGACCACTTTTCAAACCCAAAATGGTCCATCAAAAAGCCCTAAAATCGGGGCTTTTTTGGCGATTTGGACCAAAAAACCGGTTTTTTCCTTATTCATTCGATGGAAAAAGAAGAGATAATGAGGATATATCATATCAATATTATATATCATATGAATTCGGGCAAAAAAACGGTCTTTTATCATATAAGGAATATTCACAAAGAATAATACCCCCCGCACTGTGAAAACCGTGCGGGGGAACGTCTTTGACCGGGAAGGCATCAGCACAGGTGCGCCAGTTCCTCCTTGAGCTTGGCGATGATCTTTTTTTCGAGGCGCGAGATATACGACTGGCTGATGCCCAGCAAATCCGCCA
Source organism: uncultured Clostridia bacterium (assembly GCA_946405565.1). Taxonomy (GTDB): domain Bacteria; phylum Bacillota; class Clostridia; order Oscillospirales; family Acutalibacteraceae; genus RUG762. The sequence continues at coordinate 947 of CAMJHU010000044.1, read as the reverse complement.
CCTCCTTCTGCGTATGCTCCTCCTGTCCGAACAGCCCGAACCGCAGCGACATAATCCGCTTCTCCCGCTCGTCCAGACGGTTGACCGCCTCCCGCAGCAGGTCGCATTCATTCTCCTCCTCGATGCCTATGCTCACGCTGTCGGGGTCGCTCCCCAGCACGTCGGAAAGCAGCAGTTCATTCCCGTCCCAATCAATATTCAGCGGCTCATCGAGCGAAATCTCCCACTTGACCGAGCCGGTTTTGCGCAGATACATCAGTATCTCGTTTTCAATGCAGCGCGACGCATACGTCGCCAGCTTGATGCTGCGTTCGGGGGAAAAGGTGTTGACCGCCTTGATCAGACCGATGGTGCCGATCGAAATCAAATCCTCCAGCCCCGCGCCGCTCGATTCAAATTTCCGCGCGATATACACCACCAGCCGCAGATTATGGGTGATGAGCGGTTCGCGGGCGCTCTCGTCCCCCTCCATGATACGGCAAAAAATCGCCTGTTCCTCCTCGTTGGTGAGGGGGGCAGGCAGTGTTTCCGGACCGTTGATATAGTGTACGGGCGGTTTATGCAGCAGCCGACGTATAAGCGATATGATCTGTCTTCTCCATCTCTCCCGCCTCGCGGTATGTGTGGTTTGCACCTTTCCTGTCAATTCTTTCATGCCTGTCGCTTTCCTTTTCTCACTTCATGAATAATCCGGGGTGTACAATGCCGTCGTAGGCGCCGTCTTCCATCCGCTCCGATACCGCTATGTAGCAGCCCTCCGGCGTTGTCTCCCGTTCTCCGTCGTAAATCACCAGCCGGTCGGGGCGAAACGCCGCCAGCAGCCCGTCGCCCCCCACCGTGGCATAGGGGATCAGCCGGACGTGCCGCGGCAGCGTCCCGTCGCCCACGTGGCATCCGCTGGCAAGCCGCGTAAACCCCTCCGGCAGCAGTCCCGCCACCGCGCTTTG
>CAMJHU010000043.1 GCA_946405565.1 uncultured Clostridia bacterium | reverse complement strand
AAACAGCCGAGACAGGGTTTGATATCCAGATCCCTGACCGTCAGTTCCTCGCAATCGACCTGGACAGCATCGCTCATGCCCTCCATAAACGCCTTTGCCAGCCGGTAGGTATTGCTCTTGATTCCCTTCGGACTTCCGTTAATCAGCAGAATGTTCATTTCTGATTTCCTCCAATTCTTTTTTACAGTTTTCTGCCCATTGCAGCATCATTTTCACATACATCACGCCGTATTCCACGGTCATCTTCCAATATACCGCTTTGATCGGATCGTCGATTAACGTCGCGTACTGCGCTACCTTGGGCGGCTCCGCCTGAAATCGGTTCATAAACGCGGAAAGGGTCTGAATCAGCCGCGAAAACGCGTCTATATTTTCCTCTACGCTGAGTTCTCCTCTGAAAAAGGTCTTCATCAGCAGCGGACTGCGCAGCGCCAGATCGATATTATCTTCCGAGAGCCATCGCAAAAGTTCCTCGCGACCGCTGTCGGTGATGCTGAAAAGCTTCCTGTCGGGCTTGTCGTTCTGCTCGATGAGTTCATCTGTCGCCCAGCCGTTCTTTTTCAGCGTCTGAAGCTCACGGTATATCTGACTGGTCTGTGCCTGCCAGAAATAGTTCAGCGAGTCCTTAAACGCCCGGTTGATCTCATATCCCGTCATACTGCCGTAATTCAAAAGCCCCAGAATACCGTGCTTTAACACGGTCATCACCTCTTTTATATTCCATTTGTTGAATATATTATAATTCTACTTGTGGAATATGTCAAGTGATGTTTTTGTGAAATCATTATTATTCCGCATACAAAAAACCTCCGCGGAAATGTTAAAAAAACATTCCCGCGGAGGTCAATCTGTCCATGGCTCATTAAAGATGCCGTTCCCGGGCTCACCGATGGACATACATTCTTGTCAGTTCCGGCTCACCGTCGCCCTGCACCATGCAGAGAAATTCCCAGTCGTACCGTTCATAAAACGAGGTATGATCCGTCACCAGATAAAGCGTGTCAATGCCTCTTTGCCGCATATCCCGGCATACATATTCCAGCAGCGCGCCCGCAACACCCTTTCCGCGCTCTGCTTCCTCCGTATAAACGGCGCAGACGTTGGGGGTTAAGTCCTTCCTGTCGTGAAAGTCGTTTTCAATCACACCCAGACCGCCGATAATCCTGTCATCCCGGATCGCCAGATACCATTGCGGCACCGCGTTTCTCTGTGACAGGCAGGCTTCCATGCTTTCCGCGTAGACCTCCGCCGGTATGCCCCATTTCTCATGAAACCATTCGGCGGCACGTTCTTTCCATTCGGGTTCGTCGCACAGACTTATAATCGTATAGTTCATCCTTTTTCATCTCCTTCAATGGGTCACGGCGCCCACCCGGATGAGCCGCCGCCGCTCCTGTGAAATTGTGCGCGTGGTTTCCTTGGTACGCATATATACACTCTGCACCAGCCCTACGCCGAAGTACAGACACATACTTGACGAACCACCCGCCGAAAAGAAGGGCAGTGTAATACCGATAACCGGCAGCACCGATACGCACATCCCGATGTTGAACATGGTCTGCGTGGCAATCATCGCAAAGAAACCGATGCACATAAAACGTCCCATCATATCCGTTGCCTTGAAAGCGGCATACAGCGACAGAAGCATAACCGCAAACAGCAGCCCCAGCAGAAACAGCGCGCCGATAAACCCGAATTCCTCACACGCTACGGTAAAGATAAAGTCGTTGTGATCTTCCGGCACCAGTCCCGACTGAATCATGGTGCTGGTTCCGTGTCCCTCCCCCAGAAGACCGCCGTTGCCAATCGCGATTTTGCCCAGCGTCTGCTGATAGAGGATGCCCTTCTCGTCCCCCTCCTTGGGATTGTAAACCGCCGAGAAACGCTCCCGCTGATGGTTGCTCATCATCTGCCAGAAAATCGGCGCCATAGCGGTAATCGCGCCAAGACCCAGCCCGATGAATTTCCAGTTGAGACCGCTGGAAAAGAACATAATAAGGAAAATCACCAGAAACATCAGCGCTGTACCGTCGTCGCCCTGCCGGTTGCACAGAATCACCGGCACAAAGGCATGTCCACCCAGCAGAAACACACTGGACAATGTATTGAGCGTTCCCTGCTCCACCACCCGCGACAGATGGTAGGAAAACGTCACGATAAAGCCGATCTTCATCAGCTCCGACGGCTGAAAGCTGTATCCGAAAATATTGAGCCACGCCACGTCATCGGCTACGGCGTTGCCGCCGATAGCAGACTGCCCCACCACAAACGTCAGACCTACCAGAAATATACAGCCCCCGCCAACCAGCGGCCACAACTGTCCCAGCCGATGGTAATCCATGAGTGAAATAAAAAAGGCGCCGATAAAACCGATGGTCGCCGCCATGACCTGTGTCTTGATGGCGATCGGACGGGCACTGTGAATCAGCATACAGCCGTAAATGGTGCAGGTCAGAATCAACGCCCACATCGCGACATAAGTTGTACGCGCGTAATTCACCGTCGCGTTGGCAGCACGTTCCGCCCACTGCCGCAGCAAGGCTATTTTATTCAACATAGAGCATCGCTACCCCTTTCTCATTGATTTCCTTTTATTATAACGATTTCACAAAATAACTTCAAGCAATTTTAGTGAAAGATATTTGAATTCTGCGTTCATATATGTTATAATGACTTTGTCAATTTGCATTACGGCGTGATTACGCGGTATGGAATCGTTTTATCACACAAAAGGAGAGATATCTATGCTTTCTGATATCGAAATTGCACAGCAGACCCAAATGCGCCCCATTCAGGATGTCGCCGCCGAACTCGGTCTGACCTCCGATGATCTGGAATTTTACGGCAAGTATAAAGCCAAGCTCAGCGAGGAATTATACACCCGCTTCGCCGACCGTCCCGACGGCAAGCTCATTCTCGTGACCGCCATCAACCCCACGCCCGCCGGTGAAGGCAAAACCACCACGTCCGTAGGATTGGGGCAGGCAATGGCAAAAATCGGCAAAAAAGCCGTGATTGCGCTGCGCGAACCCTCCCTCGGTCCGGTCTTCGGCATCAAGGGCGGCGCCGCCGGCGGCGGTTATTCGCAGGTTGTCCCGATGGAGGACATCAACCTCCACTTCACCGGCGATATGCACGCCATCACCGCCGCCAATAACCTTCTCTGCGCGCTGCTCGACAACCATATGCAGCAGGGCAATTCTCTGGGCATCGATCCCCGCAGAATCCTCATCAAGCGCTGCCTCGATATGAATGACCGCGCCCTGCGCAATATTGTTGTGGGTCTGGGCGGCAAGGTCAACGGCGTGCCGCGGGAAGACGGTTTCATCATCACGGTGGCAAGTGAGGTCATGGCAATTCTCTGCCTTGCCTCCGACATTGATGATCTCAAAGCCCGTCTCGGAAGAATTCTGGTGGCCTATACCTACGACAATCAGCCGGTGTTTGCCGCTGATTTACAGGCGCAGGGTGCCATGACTGTACTGCTCAAGGACGCCATCAAGCCCAATCTGGTACAGACCCTCGAAGGCAATCCCGTTATCATGCACGGCGGACCCTTCGCCAACATCGCCCACGGCTGCAACTCCATCCGCGCCACTAAACTCGCCTTGAAACTCGCCGATTACTGCATCACCGAGGCAGGCTTCGGTTCCGACCTCGGCGCAGAGAAATTCTTTGACATCAAGTGCCGCTTCGCCGGCTTCAAACCTGCCGTCTGCGTCATCGTCGCCACTGTCCGCGCGCTCAAATACAACGGCGGCGTGCCAAAGGCGGAGCTTGGCGCGGAAAACCTCGACGCGCTGCGGGCGGGCATCGTCAATCTCGGCGCCCACATCGAGAATATGAAAAAATACGGTGTGAATGTCGTGGTTGCCATCAACCAGTTCCTCACCGATTCCGACACCGAGCTCAATTACGTTGCCGACTACTGCCGCAGTCTCGGCGCGGAATTCGCGATTTCCGAGGTCTTCGGTAAGGGCGGCGAAGGCGGCAGAGAATTGGCGCGCAAAGTCGTGGAAGCCGCCGAACAGCCCTCTTACTTCGCGCCGCTCTATGACACCTCGCTCACGATTAAGGAAAAAATCACCGAAATCGCGACGAAAATTTACGGTGCCTACAAGGTGAATTTCACGTCCGCCGCCGAAAAACAGATGGCCGCTTTTGAGGAGCTTGCCAAGGATATGCCGGTCTGTATCGCCAAGACGCAGTATTCTCTTTCCGATGACCCAACGCTGCTCGGTCGTCCCACCGATTTTGAGATTACCGTCAAGGAAGTGAAGCTCTCCAACGGCGCGGGCTTCGTGGTAGCGCTGACCGGCGACATCATGACCATGCCCGGTCTGCCCAAGGTTCCCGCCGCCAACCGTATTGATATGGACAAGAGCGGCACGATTACAGGACTTTTCTAAATATCTATGGAAATCATTGAAATCATTACCCGCTCCCCCGAAGAAACCGAATCACTCGGCAGACGCATCGGTTCGTGTCTTGCCGGTCACGAAACCATCGCTCTCTTCGGGGGTCTGGGCATGGGAAAAACCGCCTTTGTGCGGGGACTGGCGGCGGGACTGGGCGTTGACGCAAACGAAATATCCAGTCCCACCTTCGCCATTGTCCACGAGCATGAAGCGCCCGGCGGCGCCATGCTCTATCATTTTGATATGTACCGTGTGGAAAGCTGGGACGACCTCTATTCCACCGGCTTCTTTGACTATCTGGGACGCGGCGTGGTCGTGACCGAATGGAGCGAAAACATCGAAGGCGCGCTCCCGGACGAACGCATTACCATTGAAATAGCTTCGCCCGATCACGATGATACGCGGATTTTCCGCATACAAGGCTTGTCCGGGGAGGTGGCATTGACTTGAAACTGTTAGCGCTGGACAGCTCCGCCATATCGGCGGGCTGTGCCATTTCAGACGACGGACAGATTATCGCGGAGAGCTTTGTCAAAGTGGGATTGACCCACAGTGAGACACTGCTCCCGATGGTCGTGAATACGCTTGCCAACGCCAAACTGACCGACACTGATATCGACTGTTTTGCGGTGTCAGCGGGACCGGGTTCCTTCACCGGCATCCGGATCGGCGTGGCAGCGGTCAAGGGCATGGCGTTTCCGCGTCAGACGCCCTGTATCGGCGTGTCCACATTGGAGGCAATCGCGTGGAACGGCATCGGATTCCCCGGTGTGATCTGCGCCGCGATGGACGCGCGCCGCGGACAGGTCTACAACGCGCTCTTCCGCTTTGAGGAGGGCAAAATCGACCGCCTGTGCGACGACCGCGCCATTTCCATCGCGGAATTGACCGACGGACTGAGCTATGAAGACGGTTCGGTGTTGCTGGTCGGTGACGGCGCGGCACTCTGCTATGAAACCATGCGGGCGAAATTGCCCGATATTCTGCTGGCACCCGAGCATATCCGCTATCAGCGCGGTTCCGGCGTGGCAATGGCAGCCCTGCGGATGTATGAAGAGCAGGGCGGACAATCGCCCGAACAACTGGTACCCACTTATCTGCGGCTGTCGCAGGCGGAAAGAGAACTGAAAAAGAGAACCTCGTGACAGAAAGGGGCATCATACACCATGCACTTCGGATTTTCGTATGTAGGTCTGCTGTATCTGGTCATGCTGTTTGTGCCGAATATCCTCTGGACGAAACACAAGCCAAAAGATTACGATCTCTACGTCGGTCATGAAAACAAGCTGCTTCTCACCCTCGAAAGAATCGGAGAGGTGCTGGTCAGCGGATTAGCACTTGTCTTTTCGGATTTCAACCTGCGTCCCTGGAACGCGTGGAGCCTGTGGCTGGCGGTTTCGTTCGTGCTGATGGTACTGTATGAGATTTTCTGGGTACGCTACTTCCGCAGCCCAAAGACGATGGCGGATTTTTACAGCAGCCTTTTGAAAATTCCCGTCGCGGGCGCGACGCTGCCTGTGGCAGCGTTCTTCCTGCTGGGCATCTACGGCAGCAATTTTCCCATGATCCTTTCCAGCGTCATTCTTGGCATCGGACATATCGGTATCCACCTCGCCCACCGGAAGGAAGTGTGCGGCAGCAAACCGAAAAAACACATTGCCCTGAGAATCCTGCGAACAGTCGGCGCGGTGCTGCTCATCGCGGTATTCGGCGTCATCTCGGCGGTGATTGCCCTGCGCAACGCGCGTTACGTCACCCATTACCCCAACCTGATTCACGGCGTGGACGAAGGGATTTATCTCCCGCTGGGCGGGCAGGAACAGTATGTGCTGATGACCGGCAGGGATACGAAAAACCCTGTCATTCTGTATCTTCACGGAGGTCCCTCTTCCCCCGACGCCTATGTCACCTATTCATTTGCCGACCGTCTGACCGATCAGTACACCTTTGTCTGCTGGGATCAGCGGGGCTGCGGACGAACCTATTTCCGCAACATTGACAAGGATCCCGACAACGCTGACGCTTCCTTTGAGCAGGCATTGACTGACCTGGATGAGCTGGTAGACTATCTGCGTGACCGGTTCGGTCAGGAAAAAATCATCCTCATGGGACACTCCTACGGCACCATACTCGGCAGCCGTTACGCACTTGCCCATCCGGAAAAGGTATCCCGTTATATTGCCGTGGCACAGGTGGTATCGCTGGAAAAAAGCGATCTGTACAGCTATCGCGACGCGCTGAACAAAGCGAAAAAAGCCGGTGACAATACCGACGCACTGGAAGCCGCATATCAAACCGTGACGGAAAATCCCAGTCTTGTAAACCTCATGGCGCTCCGCCGCGAAGTGTCGCCCTATCACCCTGCCGCTGTCGCGGACAAATCCACATGGTACGCCGTCACATCCCCCTATTTCGGCATGGACGACTTCCGGTGGTTCCTCCGGCAGCTCGGCGATATGGACCATTATTTTACCCTTAACCGGCAGTTATTCGATTATACCCAGAACTTCAACGCGGAGCAGGACGGCATGATCTATCAAATGCCGGTCACGTTCCTTTCCGGCTCGGACGACTGGATTTGTCCGGTGGATTCGGTGAAGAACTACTGTGACGCCATTACCGCTCCGTCCAAGGAGCTGCGGCTGATCGACGGCTGCGGACACAGTCCGCAGTTCTCCCTGCCGGACGCGTTTGCCCGCGAGGTACGTTCTCTCAGTGCGGTTCACTGACAGATACCAATATCATCAACAAATAAAAGGAGACAACACATTATGATAGCTATCGGTTGTGACCACGGCGGTTTCGCCCTGAAACAGGAAATCATTCAATATCTCAACGACAATCACATTGCCTTCAAGGACTTCGGCACCGATTCCGCAGCCTCGGTCAATTACGCGCCCATCGCGGCTGCCGTCGGGCACAGTGTCGCGGACGGCGAATGCGAAAAGGGCATTCTCATCTGCGGCACCGGTATCGGTATGTCTATGGCGGTCAATAAGGTGAAGGGCATTCGTGCCGCCTGCTGTTCCGACCATTTCAGCGCGAAATATACCCGTCTGCACAACGACGCCAACATTCTCTGTATGGGCGGGCGCGTCATCGGTTCCGGCGTGGCGGTGGAACTGGTGGATTTGTTCCTCCACACCGCATTCGAGGGCGGCAGACATCAGATCCGAATTGACCAGATTGCCGCCATCGAGAACGGAGAGCTTTAACTGTCATTATGAATAGAATCGCCAGATTTGAAAAAGTCAGCGAATCACAGTTTGCCGAGGCGTGGCGGGAATTATTCGGCTCCGACGAAGGAGCTTCGGCGGCACTCCGCGCCATTCCTCTCCCCCGCCGCGCCACGGTGGGTTCGGCTGGCTATGACTTCGCCCTGCCCTTCGATCTAACCTTGCAGCCCGGCGAAACCGCCAAAATTCCCACGGGAATCCGCGCCAGAATCGCCGAGGGCTGGGTGCTGATGATCTACCCCCGCAGCGGCTTGGGCTGCAAATACCGCCTTCAGCTGAACAACACGGTAGGCGTGATCGACAGCGACTATTACCATTCCTCCAATGAGGGACACATTTTTATCAAGATCACCAACGATTCCAACGAGGGCAAAGTTCTCTCGCTCCGGGCAGGCGACGCCTTCGCACAGGGCATTTTCACCCCCTTCGGCATTACCGAGGACGATGAGGCGGACGGCGTGCGCGACGGCGGCTTCGGCAGCACCAGCGGAAAATAACCGTCAAAGCAGATACGTCCCGAATCCCGCGCAGGACAACCCGAATACTGCGCATGACAGCGCGGCGACAAGCAGGTACGCAAGCAATCTGCCCAAAGTGTGCCGGACCACGCTCGATTTGAAACCGTTGTTCTCCTGACGCAGGGAATCGCGCAGACCGAGGGCGAACTCTCCCGCCTTTACCATGAGCAGCACATTCACCACTGTGTAAGGGAACAGCGTCAGCGCGGCAAAGCACAGTCCCCGCAGATCGTCTGCCTGTATCACGCCGCAGATCAGCGCGCCCATTCCCATTGTCCGCACACAGACCGCCGGTCCGATCAGCCATCGGGTTCCCCAAAAAGGCGCAATTGCGTACAGTATCGCTACAAAACCAACAGTTACAGGCAGTATTTCCAAAAGCGTCCAAAGAAAACCGTTTTGACAGTAAACCGTCACGGTTCCGCTCCACCCGTCCCCATTGCCATACACCAATGAGGAACCGCATCCTGTCAGTAATCCCAGTGCTATACAAGCCATCATTTGTACACGGTATCGCTCCTCCGCCAAAAATGCCAGCACGCGGCTTGCTTCCGCGTGCTTTTCTGTTTCACAACTGTTTTCCAAATGATTTCACCTGCCGTTTTTCTACTGTCATTCTATGCGGCAGCCTCACAAAAAAGAAGAGATGTGTCCAAATCCATCGGACACATCTCTTTTGGGGAAAGAAAGTGAGGAAGTACTATCTCATATTAGGATAATAATTAATCGGATTAATTCTTGTGGAGCCTCTTCGGAATTCAAGATGCAAATGATTGCCTGTCGAGTGACCGGTACTACCCACCATACCAATGGTATCACCGGCTTTGACGGTGGCACCTGCCTTAAGAAAACTCGGCGCCATCATATGTCCATAATAAGCGCTAATACCGTCATTCTGCTGGATGACTACATAGTAGCCGAACCCGCCCGCTTCATACGCCTTGCGCGTCACACGTCCCGGCGC
>CAMJHU010000042.1 GCA_946405565.1 uncultured Clostridia bacterium | reverse complement strand
CAGGCGGCACCGTTGTGGCAAAATGCGCCGTGCTTGCCGAGGGCGACGCCAAGGACAGAGACGATATCATCTTCCTCGAAGCGCTGCCGCTCTTCTTCAAGTAACCCGCTATGGCACATTTCTCCCTCAAAGTCTCCATGCCGCTCCGCCGTCCGCTTGCCACTGCCGTATTGCTTTATTTCGCGGCGCTGGTATGCGCGGCGTCTCTGGCATCGGCTCTCAACCTTACGCTATTTGTCATGGTCACGGTCCTTGGACTCGTGGCCATTTTCATTCAAAGGGAATCTCATTCCGTCATACTCCTGTGCGTTCTTCCCGTAGCACTGGGATTTCTGGTCATGTGGCATCAGCAAATCCGCACACAGACCGTCGCCGACGCTCTCGGCACACAGACCTGTATGATTTCGGGAGAAATCACCGATATCCCCCGTCAGCAGTACGGCAGATGGTACTACACGGTGCAGACCAGTTCCATCGACCTCCCGGAAGTTCCCCCATCGCTGCGCCTTCGTCTGTCCAGCCGAACCAGCCTGAATGCCGCCGAAGGGGATCAGATCACCGTAGCGGTCACTTTTCTGGAGGATACGGTTTCCAACAGTTCCCACAACCGTACCAACTTGCTCGCCGACGGTATCGCGGCACGGGCATGGTGTCTGCCGTCCGCGGAGCCAACCGTGACCGCCGCCGGCGCCTTCAGCCGTATCCGCTTTTTTCCGCTGACCGTTCGTCGCAGCATCATTGCCGCCATGAAAGCCACCCTTCCCTCCAAGTCCGCCGGTATGCTCTGCGCCATGCTGCTGGGCGATACCGACGCGCTTGACCAATCGGTGGTGCGTCATTTCCGCACGTCCGGCATCGGACATCTGCTTGCCGTTTCGGGTCTCCATGTGAGCCTGCTGGCGGCGGTATGCACCCGTGTGACCTTTCGCCTTGGCTGGTGGCCCCGACAGTCTTACCTGCTCACCATGGGTGCGATTCTGCTCTTTATGGCAGTCACCGGATTTACCCCCTCCGTCACGCGCGCGGGCATCATGCACCTCATAGCGCTGACCGCGCAGCTCGTTTATCATAACCCTGATTCGCTCACATCCCTGTCGGTCGGACTGCTGATCATGCTGCTGCTTCGTCCCACGATCGCCATCGACATCGGACTGCAATTGTCCGTAGTTTCCAGCGTGGGCATCATCCTCTTCGCCGACCGTCTCAAAACGCGCCTCACCCGTCGCTTCCACGGGAATCCTGCGGACCGTTCGTCCTCCCTCAGGAGCAAAATCAAAGCCCGTTTCATTGACAATCTTTCGGTATCCGTCACTGCCGCACTGGTCACCATGCCATTGAGCGCGATGTATTTCGGTTATCTTCCGCTGATAGCGCCGCTGACCAACCTGCTCTGCCTTTCCCCCGCCATGCTGTTTCTCCTGACGGGTATCACGGCGGGACTGCTCCACGCGGTACCCATCGTGGGATTTGCGCTGTCCTTTCCGTTCCGGCTGGCAGCCGCCGCGCTGGCGCAATATCTCGACAGCGTTACGGCGCTGCTGTCCGGTATTCCGCTGTTCTGCGCGAATGCCCGCTATCCCTATGTCCCCTTCTTTTTTGCCTTCTCGGCTGGCATTCTGCTGTCGGTGTTTCTTCTCATACGGCGCGACCCGTCGCCCGATAGACACCGCTATGCCGCCAGCGCCGCTTTCTGTGCCATATCCCTGCTGCTCGCGTCGGCAATGATTTCCCACAAGGCGGTTCATACCGGCGCGCGCATCCATATTTTTGCCACGGACGGCGGCGCCTGTGTCTGCGCCCGAAGCGGCGTCCGCACGATGATCACCGAAACCGGCGGCGAACGTCTGGAACTGTCCGCCATCCAATCGTGCCTTGACGCGGAAGGCGTCCGCACACTCGACGCGCTCGCCGTGGTTTGTCCCGACGGTTATCACAGCAGACTGGGCGACGCCCTGATCGAAACCTATGCCCCTCATTACTGCTTTTGCGGCGACAGTGCCGACAGTCTCTCCCGCTTTCCTTTGATAAGCAAAGCCGCCGGGCGCAGTCACACGCAGGTCCTGCCGCTGGGCGGTGCTGTAAAACTGCCGGGCCTCACACTTGAAATGTTCACCGACGGGCAGGGCGCGCAATGGCAGCGTTTCACCGCCGGCGCCACATCCGTGCTGGTCTGCCCCGATAACGGCGACTGCGCCCTGCTTCCCCCGGATTATCTCATCTGTGATATTCTCATTCTCCGCACGCCGCCGGCACATATCACCTATCTCACCGCCGGCGCGGTCATTCTCACCGGGGAAACCGATCAGATTCCTCTGACCGCCTCCCGGCTGCAGGTCAAGGGCTTCCGCCATCTTTATCCCGCCCCGTCCGGCGACAGCTTCACCTGTGAGGTCATCGACGGAAATCTACATATACAGGTCAATCACTGATCTTTCGCCACAACCCTGAAAGGAGACAAATCACATGACAGGAATCATCGGCGCGATGGACGTGGAAGTAGCCGCCATCAAAGCCGCCATGCAGCACACCACCCAAACCGTCATCAGCGGCATTCCGTTTACGGCGGGAACGCTTTACGACCATGAGGTGATTCTCGCCCGCTGCGGCATCGGCAAGGTCAACGCCGCCGTCTGCGCACAGATCATGATCAGCGTCTTCGGCGTGACCGAACTCATCAATACCGGCGTGGCAGGGGCAGTCGCCCACGGTATCAGGCAGAACGATATCGTCATCGCCAAAAATTTTGTGCAGCACGACGTGGACACCTCCGCCATCGGCGACCCCGTGGGATTCGTCTCCACCGTCAATCAAATCTATTTCGAAGCCGATCCGGTCATCGCCGCACGTCTGAAGGACGCTATCGGCGAAAAAGCGCACTGCGTCACCGGCACCATTGCCACGGGCGATCGGTTCGTCGCGGACAGGACCGTGACCGCCGCGCTGCGGGAACGCTTCGACGCGGCTGCCTGTGACATGGAGGGGGGCGCCATCGCCCACGTCTGCACGCTGGCGGGCATCCCCTTCGGCGCGGTGCGCTGCATCTCCGATTCCGCCGACGAAAACGCCGCGATGGATTATCCCACCTTCGCCGCCGCTGCCGCCGACACCTGCGCCGCTATGGTGCTGTCATATATGGCGCATTCGCCATCCACTCTCTGACCGAACTGACAGGAGGCATTCACATGACCAAAACACAGAATCTTCGGATACGGACAGCGGCTTTCGCTGCCGCCGCACTCGCCGCCGTGGTGCTGCTCGCCGGGTGCCGCAGCGCACAGGACAAAAGGCTCGCTGTGGAAACCGCCGCCAGAATCGTATCGCTCACCGACACGGTTCCGTCCTATATGGACGCCTATTTCACTGAGGACAGCGTCGCCGCGCTGCAAACCAGCCTCTCCGCCGTTCCCGACAATCTCCCGACCCTGACAGTGGACGACGAAAACCTGCCCAAAACAGCCGCGTTACAGGAAATATATGACAATCTGCAGAACGCGCTGGACGGACTGACTTACAAACACGGGGATTGCGACCGCTTCTTCATCAACACGGCGGACGGCGGCGGCAACCGTCTGAAAAAAGAGAACGGCTATGTCAGCGCCGAAGTGGTGTTTGTGGGCGCCGACGGTCAGGTGCTGGATCAGAGCGCCAAACTCAAGGTACGCGGCAATTCCACCGCCAAGGGCAACAAGAAGCCCTTCAAAATCAAGTACGATGAAAAACAGAACATCATGGAAATCGGCACCTTCAAAAACTGGCTGCTGCTCGCCAACTGCTACGATCCCACCATGCTGCGCAACCATCTCATGCTGGATTTTTCACGGCAGCTCGGGCTGGAATACGTCCCGCAGGACCGGTTTGTGGAGCTGTGGCTGGACGGCAAATTCAAGGGCTGCTATCAGCTCACCGAGCCGGTGGAAGTCAAAAAGCACCGTCTGCCGCTGGACGTGGAAAGCAATGACGGCTGCAAAGACTTTCTCATCGAGGTGGAAGCCGAACGGGAGGAAGAAGGCGGACAGTATCTCTTTTACAACGATCTCCGCTTCTCCGTCAAGGAACCGGACCCCGAAACCCTCACCGACCGTCAGTTTGACTATATCGCCGATCGTTTTGTCGGGCTTTGCGAAACCATCCAGTCGGGAAACCAAGAGCGCATTTCCGAGCGGATAGATATTCCTTCCTTTGCCAAAATGTATCTCATCAGCGAATTCAGCAAGAATGTGGACACCGGTTACAGTTCCGCCTTTTTCTACTACAAGGCGGACGAAGACCGCTTCTACGCCGGACCTCCATGGGACTATGATCTCACGCTCGGCAACCTCTTCACCACGATGGATCAGGAAAAATACAAAATCTGCTACGACCCCGAAGGCACCTACGCCGACAGCCAGCAGTTTTACGCCTGGCTCACCCAGCAGCCGTGGTTCATGGAGGAGGTCAGACGCGTCTACGCGGAAAACCGCGCCTATATCCAAAACATCTATGCATCCGGCGGACTGATCGACAGCACGGTTGCCGAAAATGAGGCAATGTTTACCCGCAACCGCACCGAAGCCGGCTGGAACCCCGCTTCCAAACAGAAGGGCGGCATGAGAGTTCTCGACGCTACCTACGAACTGAACGTCGAGTACCTGCGGGAGTGGTGCCGCACCCGCGACGAATGGCTCGCAAATTACTGGGGGCTGAACGGATAAATGCAGAAACTTTGAGTAAGGAACTATGCAGAATTTAGTCAGTCATTTTCTGCCTGAAATTATAGTATGCTTGCGAGTTTCAGCAAGTGAAATGTATGAATTATTTCTGCATAGTTCCTAAAACAGTATCACAGAAGGAAGTGAGGCAATATGTCTTCCAACACCAAAGAACCGTCCGTGAGACCCGCCGATTTTCGTCAGAAATATCTCAACCACATTCGGGAAGCCTGCCTGATGGATGACGATTTCTTTCAGGTCTGCTTTCAGAACGACAAAGCCTGTACAGAATTGGTACTGAGAATCATCATGCAAAAAGAAGATCTGCATATTCTGGAGGTTCAGACACAGCATACCATCACCAATCTGGAAGGGCATTCCGTCCGGCTGGACGTGTTCGCCACCGACAGCGACGGGATTCAGTACGATATTGAAATTCAGAACAGTGCCGGCGGCGCCGTTCCCAAACGGGCACGCTACAACAGCAGTCTCATTGACGGAAAGATTCTGCTGCCTAATCAGGATTACCGGCTCCTGCCGGAAACGTATGTGATCTTTATCACCCGAAATGACGTTCTGCAAAAAGGATTGCCCATCAGCCATATCGACAGACGCATCAACGAAACCGGCGATGAATTCGGTGACGGATCGCATATCATCTATGTAAATGCGGAAATCGCGGACAATTCTCCTTTGGGCAAACTGATGTATGATTTTACCTGCACTGAGCCAAAGCAGATGAATTACAAGCTGCTCGCTGAAAAAACAGGTCATTTCAAATACGAACATGAGGGGGTCAATCATATGTGTGACTTTTTAGAAGAACTGCGGCAGGACGGTCGGAAAGAGGCGGAAGAAGAAGCCAGAGCCGCTATCGCCGAAGCCAGAAACGAAGCTGCCGAAGCCAGAAACGAAGCTGCCGAAGCCAAAAACCAAGCTGCCGAAGCCAAAAACCAAGCTGCCGAAGCCAGAAACGAAGCCGTGGAAGCCAGAGCCGAAATCGTCCGGCAGCAGGAAAACGCCAGAAAATCAGCCGTCAAAAACGCCTTCAAAATGCTGTTGAGCGGGAAACTGACCCTTGACGAAATCGCGGAATACACCAGTCTCCCGCTGGACGAAGTGAAGGAATTCGCCGCTATCACTTCCGGCGCTCAATGAGGCAGAAAGGTTTATGGTATCATGAATGTATTTGGTTCGTCCCCAAAAAAGGAAAGCGGCTCGCTGCGTTCCTGCCATGTGGAAAAAGTCGCTTCCCGGATGGTCGCGGTGCCGCGCGGGGGAGAAGAAATCCCCGACTTCGCCGCGATTGTATCCCGCCTGCACGACACCGATGACATCACCATCCTCTCCCGCCATTCCCCGCTCCGCGTGGCTTACAAAGGGCAGGAATATCTCATCGAAACCGCCCATGTGGATATCTATGTCGAACCCGACGACCCGTCGCTGCAAGGGCTGGACAAGGAATCCTTTGAAAGCGTGGTAAATGCCGACGCCGGGTACGGCATCAGCATGATTTTTTCGGACGACGCGATGGATTCCTTCTATCTCCAGATCCGGCTCATGGATATGCTGTTGCCCCATATGGCAGCGCTGATGGACGAAACCGCCCACCGTATGTTTTCGGGCAAATGGGTGGCGGCGGTCTGTGCCTGTCAGGCGGCGCTCTCGCCCATCAACCTCTTTATGGTACAGGCAATATTTGACGAAAACACCGGCGACAGCGTCTGGCTCCACACCCACGGACTCAATCGCTGCGGCATCGTGGAACTGGAAATGCTGGGCGTTACCGAGGGGAATTACAGCGCCTTTGTCCGCGTGCTCAATCAGATGGCACAGCGGGCAGTAAGCGGGAGGTTTATCGACGAAATCGAACCCATGCGCCTTGGCGTCACGGAATCGGGCAGAGACATTGTGGTCACATGGAAACGCACCCAATGGGCGCTGCGCGAGCTGCCCGACGGCATTATGGGCAGTGCTTCCGAGGACCGCGATGAAGATCACAGTGGAGATATGGGGGCGGTCTGTCTCTACGAAAACGACGACGACGTACTCCACGGCAGAACCGTCCCCATCGCGCAGTGGGAAAACCAAATCCAGGAAAACGCCGTCTACTTTCTCACCACCGCCGAAACCCAGCGTATGCGCACGCTGGCGCAGTATTATCTTCCGCAGCTGCGTCAGTTGTGGAACCGCGTCGACGGCGAAAAGACCCTGCTGGTCAAAATCGGGCTGAAGCCCGACCCGGACCGGGGACTTGACGATGATTCGCATGAATACATCTGGTTTGAAGCCAATGCGCTGCGGGACGACGGTTTCACCGCCACACTCACGCAGGACGCCTATTATGTCAGAGACATGGTGGAAGGCGTACAAAAGGATTTCACCTATGACGACATCGTAGACTGGCAGTTTTGGGCGGGCGATGATCTGTTTTATCCCGACAACTTTTATCGTTTCATCGGCTGACCGCGGAAAGAACGACCACAACACAAAAGGACACCGTTCTGCTCTCTTCCCGAAAAGGAAGTGACGCAAAAGGGTGTCCTTTTTTCGTTATGATGATTCTCTACAGCAGACGCTTAATCGTCATCCTTCAGATTTTCAGCGGCACTCTTACCGCTCTGCATACCCACCATAATGCTCACCATGCTTTGGGCATACTTATCAAACATCGCAATAGGCACATAGATCGTTCTTTCAATGACATCCGGTCCGGGCATCTGGTCGCCACAGAACTGATCCATCTTGAATGCCACTTCTCCGTCACGGTAATCCATCTCAAAATTACCGCTTCTGAACTGATAATTGATATAGGTGAGGAAAATTGCCATCTCATCGCGCTTGTCCGAAGGAACATTGATGGGAGAAAGCGCCCGGACCTGAAATCCGTCTTCCTTGATAATAATTCTGACCTCCACATGACCCAGCAATCCATCGTCGCTCAGTGTCATGTTAAAATGATACATACAATGTGTTGATGGATGATTTGACGGCACACAACGTGACGCGCTTTGGTGGTTTATCCGGTTTACCGGGTCTTTCTGACCGCCGCAAACATCGAAATGCCGGCAATCTTGACCGCGCCGCTGACCGTTTCGATCAGTTTCGTACCCGCCTGATTCTCATTGATATAAACATCCCATTCGCCGTCAGGCAGCTGGAAAAGCTGCGTGTCGCGGTTGGCGTTATAGATGACAATCATTTCATTTTCCGCCGTCGCGGTGAAGGCAATCATGTTGGCATGGGGGCAGTCGAGGAAATGAAGGTGTTCCACCACCTCGCGGCACTTATTGTAACGGAGCGCCTGATGTGCCTTGCGGAAGGCGATGAGACCCTTGTAATATTCAAATACATCGCGGTACTGCGCCTTGCGCCGCCAGTCGATATTGTTGATCTTGTCGGGCGAGCAGAAGCTGTTCTCGTCAAATTCCCCGGTCACTTCGTTGTACTTGGTGCGAAGGAAATCCTGTCCGAGCTGGATAAACGAAATGCCCTGCGCGGTAAAGACGATGCCCGCCGCGAGCTTATCCATCTTGATGCGGGTTGCCTCGTCGTCCTCGGGATTGGAGGTGGCAAGCTTATCCCAGATCGTGAGATTGTCGTGCGCCTCCACATAGTTGACCGCCTGTGAAGGATTGGCAGCCCACGCCTGCTTGGAATAGTTGACCTTGCTCATGTCGATGCCGGGGAAATCGATGCAGCCCACCAGACCGAACTTCACCGTCTCCTCAAAGCCCTGCGCGCCGCTCACGAAGCCCTTCTCCTTGAGATTGAACACATGACCCTTGATGCCGTCGCGGATATCGTCACTGAAGGCGCCCACCTTGGGGTACTGCTTGGCGTTGCACTTGAGGGCGCGGAGACTGTCGGGGATACCGCATTCGCCGCCGGCCCAGCCCTCGCCGTAGATGATGATGGTGGGGTCGATACGGTCGAGTTCGCGGCGGATTTCGTTCATAGTCTCGATGTCGTGAATGCCCATGAGGTCGAAGCGGAAGCCGTCGAGCATATATTCGGTCGCCCAGTAGACCACCGAATCCACGATGTACTTGCGGCACATCGGACGGTCGGAGGCGGTTTCGTTGGTGCAGGCGGAGCCGTCGTAGAAGGTGCCGTCCTCGCGCGTGCGATGGTAATAATGCGGCACGGTCATATTGAGATAGGACTTCTCGGCAAACATGGTGTGGTTGTAAACCACGTCCATGATCACGCGGATGCCGTTGCGGTGGAGCGACTGCACCATCTGCTTGTATTCGGTAATACGCACGGCGCCGTCATAGGCGTCGGTGGAATAGGAACCTTCGGGGGCGTTGTAATTGAGCGGGTCATAGCCCCAGTTGAACTGCGGCTTGTCGAGCTTGGTTTCGTCCACGGTGTAGTAGTCATAGGAGGGAAGCAACTGCACATGGGTCACGCCGAGTTCCTTGAGGTGGTCGAGTCCCACCTTGGTGCCGTCTTTGAGGCTGAGTCCTGCCTCGGTGAAGGCGAGGAATTTGCCGGGGAAGTTGCTCCGGGTGCTGGGGTGGTTGGAGAAATCGCGCACATGGGTTTCATAGACCACCGCGTCGGTGGGTCTGCATTCACCGAATTCCGGACGCTGCGTCTCGCGGAAGCCCTCCGGGTCGGTGGTCTTCAGGTCAAGCACCATGCCGTTCGTCGCGACTGACAGGTCTGTCTTGAGGATC
>CAMJHU010000041.1 GCA_946405565.1 uncultured Clostridia bacterium | reverse complement strand
AGCTGACGCACAATGGCGTTGGAATCCACTTTCACGGTCTCGATTTCATATTCCACATAATTGCCGTCGTCATCCCAGTTGCCCTCTTCCCAGTATTCGTGGGATTCATCGACCCACTCTTCTGTCATATGATTGGTCCGGTAGTAAAAATCGAGGTCGGTGAATGTGTCCGCTCCGTGATAGGCGGCGCCGACGTCGAGATAATTCATCTCCGCCGCGTGATCTTCGATGGTTTCCAGCACGGCGGGCAGACGGTCGTTGGCGCGCTTGACCACCAGCGCGTGGGTCTTGGGGAAGCGCTGGGCGTCGATCTGGAAGATTTGGGAGAAGCTGTAACCGGACTGATACAGGTGCCGCTCGGCATAGCCGTAGATGTCAAGGCAGAAGGAGGGGGATTGAAGCGAATTGCCGGGAATGATGTCACACTGGTCGATGATATAATCGCCCTTCCGGTAGGATTGGCTGACGAGTACCGTGCGGCGGCGTTTCTGATTCGGGTCGTTGGTTTCCGCTGTCGTATCGCTTTCCGAGACAGTGGGCAAATGCGCTTCATTGTCCAGACTTTCGTTGTAATCCGCATACAGTTCCTGTTTGAGGAAGTTGAGCTTCTGCGCGTCATCCATCGCGTTGTATTCCTCGACAAAGCTCTTGTAAATGGCAGTCACATCGTCCTCGGTCATACCGACCCATTCCATACCGATGTTGAGTTTTGCCGCGTCAGGCATCGCGAGGAAGGACTGCATAAAGGTCTTGTCGTCGGTGATTGCCTTCTCCAGCTGATCGCGGTGGGGCTGGTCAAACAGAACGGTGCGGGTGATGCTGCCGCCGTTTTTCAGGTTGAGACGGATATTGATCTGGGACGATGCTCCGATCTGACCGTCATCGTACTCTTGATAAGAGTCTCTCATGGAGGAATAATCGCCCATCATCACCTTCTGATGGTAGAACTGCCGGGGATTTTCCTGCCAGTCCTCCACATACTGATTAATCCACGCGGCGGCATATTCAATCACTTCGCGGTCGGTAAAGCGCGCGTCCTCGGTCACGGTGCGACCGTAGCTGTCCGCCATGCGGAAGATCGCCAGATGATCGTCCAGCGACGCGTTGTAGGGGAGCGTAAAGGAAACAACCTGATCGGGATTTATCTTCGTGGTGAATTCCGCCGAATCCGCCAGATAGCCGATACCGGTGATGACCATCGCGGCGGCAATGGGGACGGGGAGATATTTCAGCGCGAGAACCGAGGTTTTCAGACGGAAGGTAAAGAGCAGCTCGCAGAGCCAGACGAAAACCGTAAACGCACACAGCAGTACCAGTCCTGCTGCGCCATAGGCATACACATCCTGACCGGAAAGCGTATAGACAAGGTGTCTTCCGAGAATACCTGACTGCGAAGCAATCCAGCAGCAGACCGGCAGGGTCACCGCCAGCAGCGCGAGAAGATGGGCGGGCTTGTTGACAAAGGGCTTGCCCGCCGTGTCGCCTGTGCGCACCGACGCAAAGAGTACGGCGGCGGCAAGATAAAGCAGTCCCATCACCACATCGTAGACAATCGCGCTGCCTGAACAGAGTATTTCAAACAGCGGGGGAACATCCCGGTAAGAATACACCGTGCGCATCAAGTCGCAGGCTTCCATCAGATAGGCGATAGGGTCAGGACAATGCCCGCCGCTGGGTTGACGCACAAAGCCAAAGAATGAATAGAAGTGGATCATGGTGCTGTGAAACGCCGCCCAGACCGTCGAAGGAAGCGCCGCCAGACCCGCCATGGTCGCGAGCGCGTTGAGAATGCGTCCGGTGAGCGTGACCGACAGCGTCATGATGCCGAAGAGCGTCAGCGAAAAGGCGGCGTTGCCCGCGAACGCCTGCAGGCACAGCCCGATGGTCTTGGGGTCGCGGAACATCATAAAGACCGTGTGCATCAGATGTCC
Source organism: uncultured Clostridia bacterium (assembly GCA_946405565.1). Lineage (GTDB taxonomy): Bacteria > Bacillota > Clostridia > Oscillospirales > Acutalibacteraceae > RUG762. Next base: position 7,476 of record CAMJHU010000041.1, on the reverse strand, counting down.
CGCCGCGATGCCGATGAGGTTCCACGCATAGACCGCGCCGGCGAAGTTCAGCCACACCGTGCCGAAGGAGTAGGGCGCCGCGCCGTAGAAATCCCTCGACTTGCCGGAGCGCAGGAAGTGGGACAGATAAAGCGTCGCGCCGAACAGAAAGAATCCCGACAGAACCGCGATGGTCACCACGGATTCAAAAGCAAAATCCACGCTGATATCCATCATATAGTGCCTGACGTACTCCGAGCCACGGCTGATATCCATATTGACCAGCAGCACCGTGAGTGCCATGACCGCGGCATACACAATGCCGGGGAGCTTCAACTGCCGCATTCCCTCGAGGAACAGCGCCTTGCTGGGCTGCGGTTTGACATAATTTCTGAAAAAATCTTTCATGGGAATTGGTTCCTTCCTTTCCGCGCCGGATTACTGGCACTTGTAGATGAAGACTTCCTCCAGCGAGAGGGGAAGCAGGTTCATCAGCACGGGATGTTTGGCTTTCAATTCGTGTTCCACCAGGTCGCGGTCGTTTTCGTAGACCACGGTTGCCACGGTGCCGTCACAGCGGAAGCTCACGATGTTGGCGCCGTCGAAGCGCACCGCGTCCTCGTCGAATGCCTGCGGGAAGGCGATCTGCACCTTGACCAGCGCGGCGGTGACTTCCTGAATGTCGGACTGCACGTTGATATGACCCTTGTGCAGCATGGCAATCGCGTCGCACATATCGTCCACCTCGTGCATGGAGTGGGTCGCCATGATGACGGTCAGACCGCGCTCCGCGACCGCGTCCACCATGATTTCGCGCATATGGTGGCGTTTGATGACGTCCAGCCCGTCAAAGGTTTCGTCGATGAGCAGAATGTCGGGGCGGGACGCCAGCGCGAGAATGAGCGCCGCCTGCCGCTTCATGCCCTTGCTCATGGCGTGAATGGGCTTTTTGCGGTCGGCTTCAAACTGTTCGGCAAGAGAAGCGTACAGTTCTCTGTCAAATCTTGCCCGCGTACTTTCGCAGAGCTTCGCCATGCGGTCCATGCTGCTGCCGGGCAAAAAGTAGAGGTCGTCCGGCACATAGATGAGATTCCGCCGCACGCGGGGGCGGTTGGTGATGTCCTCGCCGTCGATGGTGACGGTGCCGCCGTCGGCGCTGTACACACCCGACATTACCCGCATGAGCGTGGACTTGCCCGCGCCGTTGGAACCGACCAGTCCGAAGATGCTGCCGGTCTGCACCGACAGGTTCACATTGTCCAGCGCGGTGAAATCGTCGAATTTTTTGGTGACATTAATCGCGTTTATCATTTTATCATTCGTCAATCCTTTCCGTGAAATTCATTGTCAAGACGTTTGCGCAATCGTACCCTTTAACTCTTTCCGGAATCCCCCCGTTCGACTGCCTGTAAAACCGCCTGTTTGTCGATGCCCGCGCTGGCAAACTGCGCCGCGAGCCGCTCGACGGTATCGAGCTGTTTTTCCAGCTCGGCACGCAGAATCCCTTTTGCCTCGGCGCTGACAAAGCCGCCCTTGCCCGGCGCGGCGTAAATCAGCCCGCGGGACAGCAGGTTGGTGTAAGCCTTCTGAATGGTGTTGGGATTGGCGGCGATTTGGGTTGCCACTGCCCGCACGGACGGCATTGGCGCGTCGGGCGGCAGAATTCCTCTCAGGATGAACGTCTCGGTCTGCCGGACGATTTGTTCATACACGGGAACGCCGCAGAGATTATCGATGGTGAACATTCCATCACCTCCATTGTGTTTTCTGAACTATGCTCCATAACTGTATTATGTCGATTAGTACACATATATCTTACACCCGCTTCCGGCGTTTGTCAAGAGAAATTTTGAATGGACGGTCAATTTTTTTACGGCGTAGGGGAGAGGGAGTTGATGTTTGATGAAAGATATGATAGAATACATTGGAAGGGAAGGATTGCGTTGAACCACACAAACAAAATCAACTACCAGCTTCTGTGCGAACGGGAGATTGAGGCGAATGCGGGAAAAACCCCGCGGCTGCTGTTGCATAGCTGCTGTGCGCCGTGCAGCAGCTATGTATTGGAATACCTGACCAATTACTTTGACATCACGGTACTGTATTACAATCCCAATATCACGCCCGCCGCGGAGTATGACAAGCGGGTGGCGGAGCTGAAACGGCTGATTGCCGAAGCGCCCTATCCGCACCCTGTCCGGCTCATGGAGGGACGGTATGACAGCAGCGAGTTCTTTGCCATTGCCAAGGGACTGGAAGATTTGCCGGAGGGGGGAGAGCGGTGCTTCCGATGCTACACCCTCCGGCTGGAGGAATCGGCGAGGATTGCCGCCGAAGGGCATTACGATTACTTCACCACCACGCTCAGCGTCAGTCCCTACAAAAACGCCGACAAGCTCAACGCCATCGGACGGAAACTGTCGGAGCGATACGGGGTAAGCTATCTGTACTCCGACTTCAAGAAAAAGAACGGCTACAAACGTTCGATTGAACTTTCGGCGCAGTACGGACTTTACCGGCAGGATTACTGCGGCTGCGTCTATTCAAAGATAGCGGCGGAAAAAAAGCGTCTCGAAAAAAGAGGCACGGAGGAGTGAAATGGATATGACTGGCATCACTTTTCAGAATTACACTGACGGGGATTATGAGGCGGTCTGTGACTTTCTGATCGAACGCAACCGACAGGACCGCAACCATATTCATTGAAACTGGGCAAGATTCGAGTGGATGATGGAACATCCCGCATTTCACAGGGATCAGATAGGCGCTATCGGTCTTTGGAAAGACCAAGAGAAAGTGGTAGGCGCGGCGATCTATGATATGTATTTCGGCGAGGGATTTTGCGGCGCGCTGCCGGAATACGAAGAACTGTATCCCAAAATACTCACCTATGCCTGCCGGGAACTTCGCGACGGGGAGGAATTCGGACTGGCTGTCTGTGACGACTGCGCCAGCGAAATCGAAGCGGTGTGCCGCGCAGGACTGGTGCCGACCGACGGCTCGGAAACGATGCTGCGACTGACGCTTGACGGTGGTCTGACGACTTCTCTGCCCGAAGGACTGACCTTCGCGGAACTCAATCCCGCCATAGAAGCCTATGATTTCCAATGGCTGCTGTGGCAGGGATTCGATCACGGCACCGACCGCGCGGCGTTTGAATCTGCGGAACCCATTGTCCCGCAGATTCGCCGGCATTTCAACCCCCGATTGAGCGTGGCAGCGGTCAACTCTGCCGGGGAAAAAGCGGGTTACTGCTGCGTATGGTATCATCCCGCCACCGACTATGCCTATGTGGAGCCGGTCTGTGTGATTCCGTCCTATCGCGGACAAGGCGTGGCAAAGGCGGTTGTCTCCGAAGCGCTGAACCGCGCCGCGGCGCTCGGTGCAAAGACAGCCTATGTGCTTTCGGATATGATGTTTTATCAGAAGCTCGGCTTTCAAATGGACAAGCGGTTTTCCTTTTATTGGAAAAAATAGAAAGAAAAGCCCGAATCATTCCGCTTTATCAGCGAAATGATTCGGGTTTGTCTTGTTGCCGGTTGTAGAAAAAACTATTCCCAGATACCCTTGCAGGTGACGCCCGAGGCGAGCGCCAGCGCTTCCAGCTTGGCGGTTTCATCCGAAGAAAGCGTCAGGGTCAGACCGTCGTTGAGTGACGAAGCGTGTGCGGGCTTGGTCAGTCCGACGATGGGAATCACGCCTTTGGCAACCGCCCACGCGATGGGAATCTGGGAAGAATCCACGCCGTATCGGGCAGCCAGTTCTCGTATACAGTCGATGAGCGGCTGAATTTTTTTGAATTTTCCCTTGCCGAACGCCAGACCTCGCATGGAGAGCTTTTTGAAGTGGTGCTTGGCGTCATAATGTCCGGACAGAGCGCCTTGTTCAAGAATCATATAGCCGAAAAACAGAATGCCGTTGTCACGACAATATTGCAGCGCCTCGGCTTCGCGCTCCATTGCCAGCAGACTGTAATGATTCTGCACAGCGGCGAGACGGGAGCCGTTTTGGCGGAGTACTTCATCCGCCAGCGCAATCTGGGCGGCGCTGCCGTTGGAAAGACCGATGGCTTTGACGAGTCCCGCCTGCTGACATTCGGCAAGTTCTTTCATGTTTTCTTTGAGGTTCAGCGGGGAATGCAGCCAGTAGAGATCGAGACAGTCCACTCCCAACCGTTTGAGACTGGCTTCCAGCGCGGCACGGCATTCGCCCAGCTTGTAGGTTTTGTTGGGGAAATGCTTGGTGGAAAGTGTGACGGGTTTGTCCTTGATCAGAGAGCCGAGAAGCTGTTCCGACGTACCCATACCGTAGACTTCCGCCGTGTCCCAGAAGGTGAAGCCCGCGGCGTAAGCCGCCTGGAAGGTCTCTGTCAATTGCTGACGGTCGTAAGACTGTCCGAAGATCATTTTTCCGCCGTTGGAGCCGGAGCCCCATGCCCATGTGCCGATCATGCAGGTGGTCATGGTTTTTTCGTTGAGAATGTATTCCATTGGATTACTACCTCCGAATCATGGATGAATCATCACGTTGTATTATATACCTTATGGGACACCTGTTTTTAAATAATCTGTGAAGACTGCCGTTTTTGCTTGACAACCAGCTATTCAGATGGTATAATCCCCATAAAACTGAATGAACGGAAACCGTTGAAGCGGAGATAACGGCGATCAAGCCTTTACAGAGAGCCTGCGCAGCTGAGAATCAGGCAAGAAACCAATCGTCAAATGGATCGCTGAGGGCGCAGGGAAACTGGTTGTTTCATCAGGAATTGACGGGGAGTATGCTGCGACGCTGAGACCGGCGTTATGGGTCGGGGATATGATGGTATCCCGTCAAGCGCACGGCGTACTGCCGTGAATCAAGGTGGCACCGCGAATCGTTTTGTTTTTCACAGTATTCGTCCTTGACAGAAGAGTTTATATTCTTTTGTCAGGGTTTTTTTATGCTTTTCGCACGGATTTTTTCGTTATTAAACAAAGAAAGGAAGATTGTCATGACCAATCCTAACGGACGCTTCGGTATACATGGCGGACAGTACATCCCCGAAACGCTGATGAATGCCGTCATCGAATTGGACGAAGCCTATCAGCATTATAAGGAGGACCCCGCTTTCAACCGGGAACTGACCGAACTGCTCAACGAATACGCGGGCAGACCGTCGCGGCTGTATTACGCCGCCAAAATGACCGCCGATCTGGGCGGCGCGAAAATCTATCTCAAGCGGGAGGACCTGAACCATACCGGCGCCCACAAGATCAACAATGTGCTGGGACAGGCGTTGCTTGCCAAAAAGATGGGGAAGACCCGTCTGATTGCCGAAACCGGCGCGGGACAGCACGGCGTCGCTACCGCGACAGCCGCTGCCCTCATGGGGATGGAATGCGTGGTGTTCATGGGCAGGGAGGACACCGTCCGTCAGGCGCTCAATGTCTATCGGATGCGGCTGCTCGGCGCGGAGGTCATTCCCGTGACCAGCGGCACCGCCACGCTCAAGGACGCTGTCTCCGAAGCCATGCGCGAGTGGACGAACCGGATTGACGATACGCACTACTGTCTTGGCTCCGTCATGGGACCTCATCCTTTTCCCACGATTGTGCGGGATTTTCAGGCGGTCATCTCGCGGGAAATCAAGGCGCAGATGCTGGAAAAAGAAGGGCGGCTGCCGGATGCGGTGATTGCCTGTGTGGGTGGCGGTTCCAATGCCATCGGCAGCTTTTACCACTTCATCGAGGACAAGGACGTGCGTCTGATCGGCTGTGAAGCCGCTGGACGCGGGGTGGACACCTTTGAAACCGCTGCCACCGTCGCCACGGGCAAAGTGGGTATTTTCCACGGTATGAAGTCCTATTTCTGTCAGGACGAATACGGGCAGATCGCGCCGGTCTATTCGATATCCGCCGGACTGGACTATCCGGGCGTGGGACCAGAACACGCTTATCTCCACGATATCGGACGCGCGGAGTATGTTCCTGTCACGGACGAAGAGGCGGTCTGCGCCTTTGAATACCTCGCCCGCACGGAGGGAATCATTCCCGCCATTGAATCGGCACACGCCGTGGCGCACGCCATGCGGCTGGCGCCGACACTCGGCAAAGACAAGTGTATCGTCATCACGGTTTCCGGGCGCGGCGACAAGGATTGTGCCGCGATTGCCCGTTATAGAGGGGAGGATCTTTATGAGTAATATCGCAAAAGCATTCGAGAGGGGAAAGGCATTTATCCCCTTCATCACCTGCGGTGATCCCGATTTGGAGACCACTGCCGCCGTGGTGCGTGCCGCCGTTGAGAACGGCGCGGATTTGATCGAGCTGGGCATTCCGTTTTCAGACCCTACCGCCGAAGGACCGGTGATTCAGGGCGCCAGTCTCCGTGCGCTGCGCGGCGGAGTTACCACGGACAAGATATTTGAGCTGGTGCGGGAACTGCGGCGTGACGTAACCGTTCCCATGGTCTTTATGACCTATGCCAATGTCGTGTTTTCCTACGGCGCGGAACGGTTTATCAGCACTTGCCGGGACATCGGCATTGACGGTCTGATACTGCCCGATCTGCCGTTTGAGGAGAAGGAAGAATTCCTGCCGCTGTGTCATCAATATGGCGTGGATTTGATTTCGCTCATTGCACCCACCTCTGAAAACCGTATCGCCATGATCGCGCGCGAAGCAGAGGGCTTTCTCTATATTGTTTCAAGCCTCGGCGTGACGGGTATGCGCAGTGAAATCACAACCGACCTTGCCGCCATTGTGGAAGTGGTCCGGAAGAACACAGACATTCCCTGCGCCATCGGCTTCGGCATTTCCAACCCGGAACAGGCAGCCCGTATGGCGGCGCTCTCGGACGGCGCGATTGTCGGCTCCGCCATCGTCAGGCTGCTGGAGCAATACGGTAAAGACGCGCCCGGATACGTCGGAGCGTATGTCAAACAGATGAAGGATGCGGTCATTCACGCATCAATCTGACGGAATCATATTTCTGATTTGTCAATTAATTCCTAAGTACTGAGCAGATTTCACAATAATCTTCATCCCCCGCGCATAATCATTTTCAGTGTGTCCTATTGACAAGGTATCCCCGTTATGCTAAGATAATACTTAATCTATCTGACATATCATGGGGTTCAAGAGGTTTAAAAATGTGACGTTGGAGGAGTTTGTGATACATGAATAATGTAAAAAAAGCAGCCAAAAGCATCCATCGGAAAATCAGAAGGATGGAACACTGGCAGATTCTGGCGTGTTTTTTGGTCATCTATGATATCGTTTCGATTCATATTGCCTATTTTGCTGCTTTATGGGGAAGATTTGACTTTGTATTTTCCCGTATCCCTGAGGTTTATTTCATGCCGTACCGACGATTTATCACCGTGTACGCGCTGGTAAGTGCGGTGGTATTCTGGTTTTTCAGGCTTTATAAAACCATGTGGCGGTTTGCCGGTTTTACGGAACTGGTGAGAACAACCGTTGCCTCAGCGTTCATGTCGGTACTACACGCAATATT
>CAMJHU010000040.1 GCA_946405565.1 uncultured Clostridia bacterium | reverse complement strand
TTTTGAAGCGGCTTGACGTACCGCTTCCGGGCTTACTATTATTGGAAGACCTTTCGGTATTCATTTAGCTGTTTACAATCCTCAAGGCATCATTTTCAATCAATTATGCGTCGGCTTCCGTGTTGCATCATCCGATCTGCTAAGAATCGGTTGCCGCGGAATGCTCCTCACGCGCTGTGCCTATTCGTTATTGTACAGCATTCTTGAATCCCTGTGCTTCCGTTCCGATGTATTGTGCGATTATTATTTCATCCATCGGAAACACCTCGATTCTTTTTGATTGCTTAGGAATTTCGTTAACTTAGCAACCTTTTTCAGACATACCGAGTGGTTCTCATGATGTCTGTTTTCAAGAGATTTCTTTTGCATTCCGGTTCCATTTTTCAATCGAATCTTCGATTTACCTTTTTGGCATTTACAGGATACCGCATTTTTTACCGCTTTTTGAACTGTTCTTTACAAATTTCCGCTTTAACATTCAGCTTTCGTATTTGTCGGTTCAACCATCAAATGTTTCAACACCCACTTTTTGCCTCTTCTTTGACCCTTACATTTGCTTTTTTGACGGCTTTGAAATCTCTTTGGCTGTTTTGTTTTGCTTTCCTAAGCTCACCTATACTATAACATATGATTGTGCATTTGTCAAGAGTTTTTTTCAGATTCTTGAAAAAAATTATGAAATTTTGAATATTCCAAAATTCCTATTGACTAATCGAAAAAAAGGTTGTAAAATACTAAGCGGTCAGGGGACGGCGGAACGGCAGAACGGCGATTCTGCCGGAGACAACGTTTTGACTGATGTTTTTGTCCCATTGACACAGAGAGGACCCATGAATGAAGGACGAAATCAATTCACAAAATCCAACCGAGAATCCGGACGATGTTCTGTCCCCTGAGGAGGAGCAGGACTCGGATTCCATCGTTACGCTGGTAGACGACGAAGGACGTATGTCGGAATTCGAGGTGCTCGATGCCATTGACACCAGAGACGGACGTTTTGTGGCATTGCTGCCGCTGGCTTCGCTCAACGAAGAAACCGGCGAAGGGGAATATATTATTCTGCGTGTTGTCACGGAAGACAATCAGGAGGAATTGGCTGAAATCGACGATGAGGAACTGCTTCAGGCTGTAGCCGATGTGTTTCAGGAGCGGTTTCAGGAGCTTTATGAAGGTGAGGAATTGTAAAAAACAGTTTGTGGACACTCATATTTTACATTTTTTCACATACACTATCACCGCGCCCACTACGATTGAAAATTAAATATTGAAATGATCATACATCCTGCCTGATTCGCGGACTGTGCTTTTATAACCCTACAACTTGATCATAGGGAGCCAGCACTTCGGCGGTGGATTGCAGACCTCCCGCAGCCCTGAGCTGAGTACGGAAGAAGGGAGCGTGAAGCCGTTGGGATGGCACCCACCTGTTACTTTTAGTAGCAGGTTATTTAAAGCACATTACGGTCGGGCGGGATTTTTTTATTTTTTTCACAAGACAGCTGAAAATCAACTAAAATTCAAGATTTGTTTATTACTTTTCCCTCATTTTTGTGCTAGAATAAATTGTATTATCGGAATTTACCAAGGAGGCTGTCTATTGATGGAAAACCAATATTTAACCTATAAAGGTCGTTCGCTGGTTCGCTGCGGCAATGAAATCTATTACGGCAATATCACCGACAAGTATATCATTCTGATTCGTGAAACCGCTACCAAAAAAGTCGGTGAAGTGGATATCGGCACCAAGTTCGACATTGAACTTCAGCTCACTGACCCTGACATCAAGGGCAAGGGCAAAATCCGGCAGACCGCGCAGAAAGCCAGCTTTACCGATGCGCTGGAAATCGCCGAGGCATGGCTCAACCGCTTTAACGTTTAATTCATTTTTTGACACATTCAAAACACCCCGTGAAGGATCAATGATCCTTCACGGGGTGTTTTTTCAGGCAGTTGCTAATTTTATAACGGGGAACAAAGGTCTATCAGCCCTCGTCAAATTCGCTGACCAGCGAGGAAACGGTCTGCTTCGCGTCGCCGTAGATCATAACCGTGTTGTCGTTGGTGAAGAGCGGATTCTCAATGCCGGAGAAGCCGGTGCCCTTGCCGCGCTTGAGGACAAAGACCGTGCGGGCTTCATAGGCGTTGATGATGGGCATACCGTAGAGCGGCGAGGATTCGTCGTTGACGGCGGAGGGATTGACAACGTCGTTCGCGCCGATGACAATCGCCACATCGGTGTTGGGCATCTGAGGATTCATTTCGTCAGCGGTCTTGAGCTGCTCATAGGGAACATTGGCTTCCGCCAGCAGCACGTTCATATGACCGGGCATTCTGCCTGCCACGGGGTGAATCGCAAAGTTGACTTCCGCGCCGTTTTCTTCAAGCTTATCGGCAAGCTCCTTGACGGCGTGCTGTGCCTGTGCCACAGCCATGCCGTAGCCGGGAATGAAGACCACCGAGCTGGCGGCTTCGAGAATAAGGTAGGCGTCCTCGACGGACATCGCCTTCGGCTCCTTGCCGCTGCCCTCACCCTTCTTGGAGGACTTGGCGCCGAAGCTGCCGAAGAGCAGGCTGTAAAGGGTACGGTTCATGGCTTTGCACATGATCAGGGTCAGAATCAGACCGGAGGTACCCACCAGACAGCCGGAAACCACCAGCACGGAATTGGCAATCGCCAGACCCGCAAACGCAGCCGCCAGACCGGAGAAAGCGTTCAGCAGAGAGATAATAACCGGCATATCGCCGCCGCCGATGGAAATGACCATCGTAAAGCCGAGAATCAGATAAGCGGCAGTCACCGCGACAATACCGTACAGACCGAGCTTCTCATTGGCGCCGGAGCAGGCATACACGCCCACGCCGATCAGACCGGCGGCAGCCAGTACCGCGTTGACATAATTCTTGCCGGGAATGGCAACGGATTTCTTGAACATCTTGCCGGAGAGCTTGCCCCATGCCACGACCGAACCGGTGAAGGCAATCGCGCCGATGGCGATGGTCAGACCGAGGGTGACAGCCGTAAACGCGTCAGACCGGGGACGGTTGAGATACTGGGTGAGCGCGACCAGCAGCGACGAAAGACCGCCGAAGCCATTGAACAGCGCGACAAGCTGGGGCATACCGGTCATTTCGACCTTCTGCGACCACACCGCGCCGATGATAGCGCCAATGGCAACTGCCGCGATGACATAGACATAGCCGTTGGTGAGGGGATTAGCGGTGAAGGAACCCACCACTTCCTTCTCGGCAAGCACGGTGACAACCGCGATCATCATACCGACGGAGGAAAGCAGGTTGCCGCGGCGTGCGGTGTCCGCCTTCCCCAGCAGCTTGATGCCGCGGATAAACAGCACCGACGCGACCATGTAGAGAACCGTGATGATAACACTGGAAAGCTGCGTATTCATTATTTCTTCTTGTCCTCCTTCTTTTTGAACATACCGAGCATACGGTCAGTGACCAGATAGCCGCCGACCACATTGATCGTCGCAAAGACGATCGCGAGGAAGCCAAAGAGTGTCGCCACCCAGCCGTGTCCGATATGGACGGCGAGCGCTGTGGCACTGATGGCGCCGACAATGGTGATGCCGGAGATGGCGTTGGTACCCGACATCAGCGGGGTATGAAGCTGTGAGGGAACCTTGGAGATCAGTTCCACGCCCAGGAAACCCGCAATAACGAAAACAAAAATCAGCAGCATGATTTCGCCGATGGTGGCCATGGTTTAGTCCTCCTTAAAACGTTCGTGAATAATCTTGCCGTTCTGCGTGAGCAGACAGCCTTTCATAATCTCGTCGCCGAGATTGACCTCAAATTCGCCCGCTTCCTTATTGTAGAAATGGGTCAGGAAGGCGGTGAAGTTGCCGGAGAGCATCTTGGACGCGTCATAGGGAACCTGTCTTTCGAGCAGGTCGCCCGACATGATAATGACGCCGTTATCAGTCACAACTTCCTCAAAGAGCTTGGAGCCTTCGACATTGCCGCCGGTGGAGCAAGCCATATCCACCACGATGGAGCCGGGCTGCATTCTGTCCAGAACATCTTTGCCAATCAGACGGGGCGCCTTGCGTCCGAACACCTTGGCGGTGGTGATGACGATATTGGAACGCTCGCAGACCTTCGCCTGTGCTTCGCGCTGCTTGGCAATCTGCTCGGGGGTGAGTTCCTTGGCGTAGCCCTGATCGGTCTGACCCATTTCGCCGAGATCAATCTTGACAAAGCTCGCGCCGAGCGACTTCACCTGCTCTTCCACCACTGGACGGGTGTCAAAAGCGTCCACTCTGGCACCGAGACGCTTGGCAGTCGCAATCGCCTGCAAGCCTGCCACACCGACGCCGATGACAAACACTCTGGCGGGATTGATGGTGCCGGACGGCGTGACCATCATGGGCAGAATCTTGGGCAGACGCGCCGCCGCGTTGACAACCGCCACATAGCCTGCCAGCGAGGTCTGGGAGGACTGCACATCCATCTTCTGCGCGAGGGTGGTGCGGGGAATCATTTCCAGCGAAACCGCCTGAATGCCCTTGTCGGCAAACTCGTGCAGGAGCTTTTTCTCGTTGAAGGGATCGAGGTAGCTCAGATGCAGCGTGCCGACCTTCAGACCGTCGGCGCTTTCGGGCTTCATAATGCGCAGCACAATTTCGCTGTCGGCATAGCCGTCTTTCTCGTTCTTGATGATCTGGGCGCCCGCCTTTTTGTAGGCTTCGTCGGAAAAACCGCTCCTGACGCCCGCGCCGCTGACCACCTTGAAGGTAAAGCCCATGGCGCCTAGCTTCTTGATGTCGTCGGGAATCAGCGGAACACGCGTTTCGCGCGGATCCTTCTCACGACAAACCAGTACTTTTTTCATGGATCATGCTCCTTTCGGATGATAGACGACAAAAAAGTAAACCTCCCGCATGATCGGGAGAGGATTGCCCGCAGACAGCCAGCAGCCGTCCGGAAGGCTTTACAAAATTGTCACTTTCGGATTTTACCATATTTTTGGGTTGATGTCAACAGAAACCCTTACGAAAATATGCAATAAATATCTCCAAACATTTCAAAATCACGGGTTTAATTTTGCATAAAACAGCGAATCGCCCCGAAAAATCGGATTTTTTCAGGGCGAAACATTCATTTTTTCGGAGTAACCGCCGACGACGGCAGGAAAAAACGGTGCTTATCCGACGGAATCTTTCAGAAGATCCAGTCCGTCGCCTGTGCCGTCCTGGTCGTCATACCAGTGGAGGACGCCGTTCTTCAGTTGGAACGAGCCGGAGCCGTCCTGATACAGAACCTTGACCTTTTCCTCTCCGCTTTCCGAAACCACGGAGTTCACATGGGTGGCGCCGCTTGTACAGATCAGCGTTCCGGTCACTTCGTCGAACTGACAGTGATAATTCCATCTGTCATATTCCGCCGCGCTGCTCGCCCAGCTGACATTCACATCGTAGTACTTCTTTTCCTTTGTGATGGCAACCGTGATTCTGCCGCACGCCCACACGCCGAGATAATCTTCCGCGGCGGTTCTGACGTAGCCTTCCCGCAGGAAGTGCATCTCGCCGTCCTGCCCGGAATAGATTTCTCCCGGAACCGGGTCGGATTCATCGGCGGCAAAGCCTGCCCAGAAGGTGCCGTCTTCCTCATAGAAATTGTACCACAGGGATTTGGTGCCGTCGGGGTGTTCCTCATACTCCGCCTTCACGGTGCCATAGGACGCGCCGCCGCCCTTGTAAGCAAGGGTATAGGAGCCGTCTTCACTGACCGTCAGCGTGCGGGGGTCAAGCACACTGAGTCCGTCTTCATACCATGTACCCACGAGGTTGGCAATTTCGGGGCTGACATCGGTGGGACTGACATCGGTCTTCTTTTTGCCGCCGCAGGCAGTTATCCCAGTCAGCATGGCAAGCAACAGCAGACACGCTGCGAGCTTTTTGACAAAGAACGTTTTTTTCATAGAGTAATCCTCCCTGACAGAAATTTGTTATTGGTACGCTCTGCCTTCATCATACCATACTTTTCCGCAAAAAACAATATCCTTCAGGGACACAAATGCGAATATAGGAACAATCTGTGAAAGCCGCACAATTATCCTGACAATCCGGAATCGGCGTACTATCTCAAAAGGTATGGCGCACACGATAGCGCCTTAAGTGATTGACATTTTCTGCGAATGTCGTGGAACCGCGAGCAAAGACATATTATATTCATCCTATTCATCGCTATATGCTATAAAACGTCACTGTAAAAATGGTTCCATGCTGTATGGCACTTTGCACTTCAATTTTCCCATTCAGACCCGCTACGATTTGTTTAGCCAGCGACAAGCCTATACCAATGCTCTGCGAAGGGGCATTTTTTGCTTTGTAAAACCGTTCAAAAATATGCGGCAAATCCTGTCCGTCAATGCCGCTGCCGTTGTCCTCTATGGTTACGCGGACAAAAATGGGCGTTTGTGTCGCGCTGATACGGACATAGCCGCCATCCGGCTTATCGTTGTGTTCGATACCGTTCTTGACAATATTCATCATGGCTTCACTCAGCCAGTGCCTGTCACCCTTTATGGTAATTTCAGACGAAATAGCAAGGTGGACTTCCACACCCTTCAGTTCGGACAATACGTTCAGTGAATCGCGCACCTGTTCCATGACGGACAGCACGGAGATTTCCTCATGCTTCAGTTCCAGAACGCCCGCTTCCAATTGGGAAAGCGTCAGCAGGTGACGGATCAGCCATGTGATGCGCGTTACCTGCGTATCGATTTTCCCGGCATAATCCATCCGCTGTTCTTCCGTCAGAGAAGGCTGCTCCAGCAGCTCCGTCATCAGACTGATGGCGGTGAGCGGCGTTTTGATCTGGTGGGAGATGTTCGAGAGCATATCCGCCAGATACTGTTTTTGCCGCTTTTCCTCGGAATACTGCTGCCGGAGCAGCGCCACCACCTTGTAAATTTCACTCTGCAAGATGCCCCATTCGCCATCCTCGTCAGTTTCCATCGGCGGCAGCGAAAGCCGGTCCTGTACCGTGCAGAGATAGCGTGTCAATGCCTTGATTCTGCGATTGGTCTGCCATCGTTCCACCCATCGCAATGCCAACAGCGCAATAATGCAAAGGGAAAGAACAACGCAGATGCCCACAGCGTTCCTCAGAATCACACAAAGCAAAAATGCTGTCTGTACGAGGATAAAAGTTCCGTATCGTTTCAAAAATCTGAAAATAGTTGTCATTTTTTCTCCTATTCTTTCACACCTATAGCATACGGTATCCTCTGCCGCGCACGGTTTCTATCACTGCTTCTCTCCCGTCAGGCTCCAGTTTCGCTCTCAGCCGCTTGACATAGACCGTCAGCGTATTGTCGGTCACATAGTCTCCCGCCACATCCCAGATATGATGAAGCAGCTGCCCACGCGACAGAATCTGACCGCGGTGATTCAGAAAAATGAGAAGCAGCTTGTATTCCATCGCGGTCAAAAGCACTTCCTGCTTTCCACGCCAGACCTTGCCGGTACGAAGATTCACTTCATTCTCCCCCACACAAACCGTGTCGTTCTCCTCATGATGACCGCTGCGCCGCAGTACCGCACGGATGCGTGCCATCAGTTCCCGCATACGGAACGGCTTGTTGACGTAATCGTCCCCGCCCTGCTCCAGCGCGAGAACGGTATGCACCTCGTCATCGCACGCCGTCAGAAATATCACAGGTATGTCGCTTTGTTTGCGTATGGCGGCACAGACGTCATAGCCGGTTCCGTCGGGCAGCATAATGTCGAGAAGGCACAAATCAATGTCACGGTTTGCGTGAAGATATTCCTGTGCCTGATGGACACTTTCCGCTGCGAGTATGTCCCAGCCTTCCTGCTTCAGCGCCATGCGCAGTCCTTCCTGAATGATGGGATCATCCTCTACTACCAATATTTTGATAAAGCACCATCACCTTTCCAAAACAATTGTACCGCATGAGCCTGCGGATTGCAAGACCATGCGGTACGAATGGTTTACACGGTTTCGTTGCGGATGTCCTCAACGATGCTTTCCTTGTCGGAAGTACGGTAGCACACGATCGTCATGAATCCCATGATGACACATGCCGCGATCACAATTCCGGCAATCAATCCATAAGGAATCGGCAGCGTAATCCTGCCGAACCGCCCAACAATCGCGCGGTTGAGGAGCAGCATGAAAACGGAAGACAGCGCTGCGGCAATCAGCAGTCCGGTTCCTGCCATCAGCGTATTTTCCGTTGCCAGCATACGGAGAAGCTGCCGGTTGGTCATCCCCATCGAACGCAGCATGGCGATTTCACGCCGGCGTTCCATCGCTCTTCCTTTGACGGAATGCCAGAGATTGAGCAGACACACCGTCGAAATCAGAGCCGTAAAGCAATAGGCAAGTATGCGGATAATCGCCACAATGGTATGCTCAAAGCCGCCGGTGTTGAGCATATCAAAGTTCATCACGTTGATGTGCTCCTCGTTCTGTTCCTTTCGTTGTGAAAGTTCCCGGAGCAATGTGTCGCCTTCGCCGTCCTTCACCTGAAACAGCAGTAGTTTATCGTATAAAGAGTACTCTCTGTCTACATCTTCGTACATCTGCGTGATGCCGTCCGCCGCCGCCTTGTTGATGATGGCCAGAGGGTTTTCGCCGTGAAAGGTGAAGTAGGGCGCAAGTGCGGCTTCGTCGAGGAAACCCGCGACCGTGAGCGGGTAATTCACTTCCTCCGCGTCCGGCTGGTAAAGCACCAGCGGGAACGTTTCGCCGACTTGGTATCGGAAGGCGTTTTGCACCTCGATGAAATGATAATCCGGTTTCTTACTGCCGAAAATCAAGTTGTCGGTGGACAGCTCCACCTTGCGGTACAGCAGCACGGCAGGTGTGTTTTCATCGTTCACAATAGACATATCCGCGCCCCCTGCGGCAGCCAGCTTTTTGAAGTCCTCGTTATCCAGACAGAGCGTATAAAGAAAAGTGGGGTATTCTCTGGCTTCGGCCAGTGTTTCCTGCACGTTTTCCTCGTCGGAAGGGACATACCGCCGCAGAATATCCTCATAGCCCTCCCAATATTCATCGCTGAGGCCGCTGCTTTTCATCTGACTGTTGCCGAAGAAATCAATGATTTCCTTGGTATCGGTCACAGCGCTGTCACTTTCTATGCGTTCCTTCGCGCTGTCATAGAGGTCTTCAAAAGAAAAGTCGCCGTAAAGCACATAGTTGTATCCTTTGAGGTTGTAAACAAATTCATTTGTACCCAGTTTGGTATTGACCATGCGGATGACCGACTGCGCGCCGTAGAGCGTCACGGCGGTCAGCACGCCGAATGCCGCGATGCTCCGCACAATGCCGCGCGTTAAATGAGGGCAGCGGGACGTGCCGCAAACCGCAAGCAGTCCTTCCGCACGGTTCTTTCGCAGCAGCCACAGACGGGTGGGATAGCGCTTGCTTTTGCC
>CAMJHU010000039.1 GCA_946405565.1 uncultured Clostridia bacterium | reverse complement strand
GTACCTGTATATGCGGTGGATACACACGGCGTGGAAATTGAGCCGCGCCACGGCTATAAAGGGTCTACGACCGAGACGGTTCCCCGGAACTTACCCGGAGCAATCACACGCACGACCAAAAAACAGACCCAAACCACTAAAAAGGGCAAAACGGTGGCGTTGGAATCGCTCTCATTCGGATATGAGGAAATCACACTGGAAAAAGGTCAGAAATTTGTCGCCAATGTTACCTTTAAGCCTGCGAATACCACAGAAACCGAATGCCTTTGGGTGACAGGCGATGACGCAGTCATATCCGTTATATCCACCAATCAGGGAAAATCCTGCGAAGTCACTGCTCTGAAGGCTGGTACCGCCCGTGTGACAGTGATTTCCCAAGACCATAAAAAAACAGCAGGCTTTAAGGTCATCGTGAAGGCTTCCGGTGTGAAAGGTCTTTCCTTTGATGATTCCAGGAAGGACGTGACCGCAGGTGCCTCTTTCAAGGTTACATTGCGGCTCGATCCGTCCGACGCGTCGCCAGACAACCTTGTGTGGACGACAGGCAATACAGATGTGGCGCGGTTTGGCAGCTTTGAGAACACGGCATCCAGTGTCGCGGGCGTCAAGGAGGTTACCATTTGTGTACCTAAGAACTGTGAAACAACGTCCTGTGTGATTTCAGCAGCTACCAAAGACGGAAATTTCCATGCAAAATTCACACTGAATGTCACAGCGGCGGTGAGTTCGGAACCGGTTTCCACTGACCCGACCGACCCGACTGATCCCACTGACCCGACCGACCCGACTGATCCCACTGACCCGACCACCGATACCGATCCCGACTCTTCGACCCAGGAAACCACACCGTCTGAGCCGGATGTTACGCCTGAACCGTAACAGAAAAATAATCGCACACCAAATAACGGGACACTCCCGCTGTCTTCCGATGAGACGGCAGGAGTGTCCCGTTTTGATGCTTTTTATTGAGTAATTGATAAAGAAAACTTATTCCATTCCGCAGGTTTCGATGACCTTTTGCAGTGTATCGGCGGAGCGCTTGAGCGCAAGTGCTTCCTGACCGTTCAGTTCAATGGGAACGGTACCCTCTACGCCGTTCTTGCCCACGATGGCGGGCATACTCAGCGCGATGCCGCTCACGCCGTAATTATCGTGCTGGATACTGGATACTGGCAGGATGGATTTTTCGTCCCGCACGATTGCCTCGCAGATGCGTTTGACCGACATGGCAATACCGTAATAGGTGGCACCTTTGCGGTTGATGATCTCATAGGCGCTGTTTTTGACGTCATCGGCAATGCGCTCCATGGAGGACTGATGATTGTGATGCCCCCGCATTTCACAGAAGCTGCTGAGCGGAATGCCGGACACATTGGCACTGCTCCACGCGGCGATTTCGCTGTCACCGTGTTCGCCGATGATAAAGGCGTGAATGGAACGGCTGTCCACACCCAGATGCTGCCCCAGCAGATATTTCAGGCGTGCGGTATCCAGCACGGTGCCGGAACCAAACACGCGGTTTTCGGGGAAGCCGCTGAGCTTGGTCGCCGTATAAGTGAGAATATCCACCGGATTGGCTACTACCAGCAGGATACCCTCCTGATTTACTTTGGCAATTTCCGGAATGATTGACTTGAAAATGCCCACATTTTTCCTGACGAGGTCAAGGCGGGTTTCACCCGGTTTCTGACCTGCGCCGGCTGTGACGATAATGACCGCGGCATCCGCGATATCGCTGTAATCACCCGCGTAAATCTGCATGGGCTTGGCGAAGGGCAGACCGTGGCTGATGTCAAGCGCTTCTCCCTCCGCTTTTTCACGGCTGACGTCGATCAGCACCATTTCGGAAAACAGACCGCTCTCCATAAGTGCGAATGCCGATGCGCTGCCCACAAATCCGCAGCCAACCACAGCCACTTTTCTGCTGTTGATTTCACACATTGATTTTCAAACCTCGCTTTGTTTTATGATTATTATTATTTTTTCATTATTCATTATTCTTTATTCTTTACTTCTGCTCCATGCCTTCATGCGGAGGGCTTTGTCAAGAATCACCTTGCGCATACGGATGGAATGGGGCGTGACCTCTACGAGCTCATCGTCGGCGATGAATTCGAGGCACTGTTCCAGACTCAGTTCGGTGTGAGGTACCAGTCGGAGGGCTTCGTCCGAGCCGGCGGCGCGGGTGTTGGTGACGTGTTTCTTTTTGCACACATTGACCACAATATCCTCGGATTTGGGCGACGCACCGACAATCATGCCCTCATAGACCGGTACGTTGGGACCGATGAACATTCTGCCGCGTTCCTGCGAATTCCACAGTCCGTAGGCGGTGGTTTCACCGGTTTCATGGGCAATCAGACTGCCCTGCTGACGGGCGGCGATATCCCCCTTGTACGGCTCATAGCCGTCAAAGACATGGTTCATAATGCCGTTGCCGTTGGTATCGGTGAGAAATTCGGAGCGATATCCCATCAGACCGCGCGCGGGAATCTTGAATTCCAGGTGGGTCATGCCGGTTTCGCGGGTATCCATGTTGATCATATCCGCCTTGCGGGTGCCGAGCTTCTCCATGACCGCGCCGACATAATCCTGCGGCACTTCGATCATCAGCAGCTCGATGGGTTCGCATTTTACGCCGCCCACCGTTTTGTAGATGACTTGCGGACGGGACACCTGAAATTCAAAGTTCTCCCGCCGCATGGTTTCGATGAGAATGGAGAGATGCAGTTCGCCGCGTCCGGAAACCTTGAAACAGTCGGTGGTATCGGTTTCTTCCACCCGCATGGCGACGTTGGTTTCCACTTCCTTGAAGAGACGGTCGCGGATATTGCGGCTGGTGACGTATTTTCCCTCCCGTCCGGCGAAGGGGGAATTGTTGACCATAAACATCATGGAAACAGTGGGTTCGTCGATTTTGATGAAGGGAAGCGGCTCCACACAGGTCGGATCGCAGACCGTTTCGCCGATGTTGAGTTCGGTCAGTCCGGACACGGCAATGATGTCGCCCACGGAGGCGGATTCCGCTTCCACGCGCCGCAGTCCCTCAAACTGATAGAGACGGCTGATGCGCACATTCTGCGTGGTGCCGTCGCGGTGGCAGAGCGTAAGCGCCTGACCGGTTCTGACGCTGCCGCGTTCCACACGACCGATGCCGATACGTCCCACATAGTCGTCATAGTCGATATTGGAAAACAGCACTTGCGCGGCGCCGTGAGGATCGCCGACCGGCGCGGGTACTTCTTTGAGAATGGTTTCAAACAGATCGGTCATATCCCGTCCCATGTTCGACGGATCGAGCGAGGAATAGCCGTCGCGTCCCGAAGCATATACCACCGGGAACTCGAGCTGATCCTCGTCGGCACCCAGATCGATGAACAAATCCAGAATTTCATCGATGACTTCGGCGGGACGCGCACCGGGACGGTCGATTTTGTTGATCACGACAATCGGTTTTTTGCCCAGTCCCAGCGCTTTTTTAAGGACAAACCTCGTCTGAGGCATACAGCCCTCAAAGGCGTCCACCAGCAGGAGAATGCCGTCCACCATCATGAGGATACGTTCCACCTCGCCGCCGAAGTCCGCGTGACCGGGCGTGTCGATGATGTTAATTTTGACGCCCTTGTACATGACGGCGGTCTGCTTGGAAAGAATGGTAATGCCGCGTTCGCGTTCCAGATCGCCCGAATCCATCACGCGGTCCGCGACGGCTTCGTTTTCACGGAAAATACCGCTCTGCCGCAGCAGTTGATCCACCAACGTGGTTTTGCCGTGATCGACGTGGGCGACAATGGCGATATTGCGAAGTCTTTCTTGTGATGAGATACTCATGGTTTCAACCTCGATATTTCTGAAATCTATACGTCAGATTATACCACAGTTTTTGGCGGTTGGGAACCATAACAGATGAAGAAAAGAACAAGCCTTTCGGGATTTTTTTTGTGAATATCGGATAGCGGATCATGGCAGCGGCACACCGTTATACGGAGAATGCCCACAGATTGCGGATTTGTCCCTTGATGTCGTCAAACTCCCAGAGCTTCCGGGAATTGGAACGGCTGTTGGGGTCATTGATGCGGATTTTCCCCTTCTCTATGCCGGTCATAACGATGTAATGCCCCGTCTCGGTGAAATCGCCCGGTCCCATGATACAGACCACCGGATGACCCTGACGAAGCTGGTCGGTCAGACGGTCGCGGTCGAGGGGGATTTCTTTGACGTTCATGCCGAGAAGCGGACCGCCTTCGGACATCAGCGTCCAGGAAGTGCCGTTGCCTTTGACCACGTAACCGTGGGCAGTGCTGAACGCGGCGGCGGCGCCGGGGTGAAAAGACGTGTCATGTGTGAGGTAAATGGTGACCATGGAGAGACAGGTTGGACCGCAGCCGGTCATGGCGAGAAGCCCGCTGCCGTATGTTTCATAGCCCCAGCGCTCGTCCCATTGCATCAGCAGCGGAACCGAGGAGGAATTCTGATATTCAGAAAGGTCGATCGGAAAGGTTTTGTCTTTGTTTAGGGGATAGTTTACCACAAAATCTTCGGTTTCAGGATTGCGTGCCATCAGGTCAAGCAATTCCGGCGGGTAAGCGTCGAGGGTGATTTCATGAACCCGCATGAAGCGTTCCAGCTTGCTTTCGGTCATATAGGTTCCCCATCCGCCGATGGTTTTCAGCCCGGACATGAGCGCACAGATCAGTACGACGGCGGTGAGAATCAGACCGAAGCGAGGATAGGTGGGACGGTGAGACGGTTGATTCATCCGTAAAATCGGCTCCTTTCTGACAATGAAACGCAATGTTCCATTGGGTGTTTGATAAATCCGTTGAATTCGGTAAACCTATTGTAGCACGGCAGGTTCGGAAAGGTGTAACAGCAGTTCAAAAAAGATGTGAATGAATTGGGAATACACGTCAAAACATTTTTCCAAAAAAGCGGAAAAAACGCTTGACAAACCAATAACAAAGGCGTATAATCTCCGTAGTAATCAAAAAGTGTAGCAAATAATACACTTTATGGAAATGACGAGAAAGGAGCCGATTGCCGTGACCACGAGTCAATGGGCTGCCTCCGATCTTACCGCTGCCATGCGCTGTCCGATTTTTGCGGGCTGTACCGCCGACGAGGTGAGCGATTTTCTGCTTGCCCAGAACGTGCAGGTGTTTGATTTTCTGTCGGGGGAGGAGATTTCCCGTGACCTGCGACAGAACTGCTGGGGCGTGGTTCTGAACGGTTCGGTGCGCATCTTTTCCGGACGCCGGGAAGAAGACACTGTGCTGCTCAACGTCGCTGGCGAAGGCGATGGATTCGATATCGCCGCGCTCACCGGGCGGGGCGGACAAATGCCTTATACGACGCTTATAACGGGAGGAAAGAGCCGTGTGGCATTTGTACCGGCAGGCAACGTGACGCAGCTCATGCGGGCGTATCCCGCTATCATTGCCAACAGTCTGGCGTTTCTCACCGGACGGGTGGCTTTTCTCAACCGGCGCATTCACACGCTTTCCTGCGGCAGTGCCGAAGAGAGACTGCTGGACTATCTTACGACGGAATCCATGGGATCGGAGAGCGGGGGACTTGTGAAGCTCAAGAGCTATGTGGAACTGGCGAACCGGCTGAGTATCTCCCGAGCGTCCCTCTATCGGGCGCTGAGTGCGCTGGAAGAGGCGGCGTTGATCCGGCGGGATGGTAAGATGATTACCGTTTTCCGGACAGAACGGCAGCAGTCCTACGAAGCATAAAAAAATTGTCAAAAACGCGGTCGGCGGCTTCGTCGGCGGCTTTTGAATCATACAATCACAGAAAGGAAACAACTGTATGAAGCAAACCATTTCCAAAGTACTGGCGACGATTGTGTCGCTGGCCATGATCGCCGCGCTGGCTTCCTGCGCGGACAAGAACGACAAGGTATCGGGCAGCGATGCCGATGCACCCAAAACGCAGGTAACGACCACCGTCAATGTCGGCGCGCTGATCGGACCCACCGGCGTGTCTATGGCAAAGCTCGCGGCGCAGGAGAAGACCTTTGTCGAGGCTTATTCCGACGACAGCAGCGAGTATGTCAACACCTATAAAACGGTGTTTGCCGAGGAGCCAACCCAGATGGTTGCCATGCTCTCTTCGGGAGAAGCGGATGTAGTCTGCGTTCCCACCAACCTCGCAGCAAAGCTTTATCAGAAGACCACCGGCAATGTGAAGGTCGCCGCGGTCAGCACACTGGGCGTGCTGTATTTCATTGATACCTCCGGAGAAGTCAGCTCTGTTGCCGATCTCGAAGGCAAGACGATCTATGCGCCTTCCACGGTACAGGGTTCCAATCCCGAATATATCCTCAACTATCTCATCGAAAAGAACGGTGTGAATGCCAAGGTAAACTTTGATTTCACGGTGGACGAACTGACGGCGAAGATTGTCAAGGGCGACGTGCAGACCATTATGGTGCCGGAACCGAAGGCAACCGCCATCAAAGGTCAGCTCAAGAAGAACGAAAAGACCTTTACCGTCACCAATGTGCAGGAAGAGTGGAACAAGGTTTGTGATACCCCCATCGCGCAGGGCGTCGTGGTGGTGCGCGCCGACTGGCTCAAGGACAATGAAGGCGCTTTCAAGACCTTCCTCAATGACTTTGCCGCTTCCACCGACGCGGCAGTGAACGATACCGAAGCGGTTGCCGCGGATGTGGTTTCGCTGGGCATCATTCCCAACGAGGCGCTCGCAAAAACCGCCATGCCGGGCTGCAACCTGGTGTGCAAGACCGGTGACGAAATGAAGCAGTCGGTATCCAACTTCCTTGACGTGCTGCTTGCGGCGGATCCCCAGTCTGTCGGCGGCGCGGTGCCGGATGAAGCTTTCTATTATCTCGGCTGATCAGGGCGGTATCGGCGATTGAAAAACATTCGGAAAATTGCCATCAAGACGGCTGTCGCAGTACTGTGGCTGGTACTGTGGCAGCTTGTCTGTGTTTTGGTGGACATGGAACTGCTGGTGGTTTCCCCCCTGACGGTGCTGCGGCGGTTGACGGAACTCGGACGAACGGCGTCATTCTGGCAGTATGCGTTTTATTCGCTGGGGCGGATTATCGCCGGATTTGCGCTGGGAAGCGTTGTGGGGACGCTGCTGGCGATTGGCTGCTCGATGTCGGGTTTTGCGCGGGCATTTTTTTCGCCCGCTATCACGGTGATCAAATCCACGCCGGTTGCGTCATTCATCATATTGGCGCTGGTCTGGCTGAAGGGACAGTATGTACCGGTTTTTATCGCGTTTCTGATGGTGCTGCCGGTGGTGTATGCCAATGTCAGCCAGGGCATCGCGGAAGTGGATGGGAAGCTGCTGGAGATGGCGAAGGTCTATCGCATGAGCCGCCGCAAAAAACTGCTGCATATCTACATTCCGTCGGTGCTGCCCTATTTCATGGCAGCCTGCCGGACGGCGCTGGGATTGGCGTGGAAGGCAGGTGTGGCGGCGGAGGTGATCGGTGTGACGCGGGATTCGGTGGGGCGGCAACTGTACTATGCCAAAATCTATCTGGAAACAGCCGATCTTTTCGGGTGGACGGCAGTGGTGATTATCATGAGTTTGCTGCTGGAGAAAGGATTTATGTGGGGCGTGGAGCGGCTGTCGGAGATTTTTCATCTTACAAGGAGGGAATCGCATGGCGCTTTACCTGAACGGGATTAGCAAGTCTTTTGGGGACAAGCAAGTACTGTGTGATCTTTCGCTCAAAGTGGATGACGGTGCTTCGCTGGCGCTGCTGGGTCCTTCGGGCAGCGGCAAGAGTACGCTGTTGTACATCATGGCAGGACTGTTGCCCCCCGACGCGGGAGAAATGGTGAATGATTTTGCACGTGTGGGATATGTCTTTCAGGACGACCGGCTGTTGCCGTGGCTGAATGTCCGGGACAATATCACCGCTGTGACGGGCTGTACGCCGGCAGAGGCGGAAATGTGGCTCGATGCGATGGAACTGACGGGAGAAGCAGTCAACTATCCTGACAGTCTGTCGGGCGGAATGCGTCAGCGGGTCAATATTGCCCGCGCACTGGCATTCGATCCGGACTTGCTGCTGCTTGACGAACCCTTCAAAGGGCTGGACAGGGCGCTTCGGACCAGAGTCATGAAACGCATTGCAGCATGGCGCGGAGAACGCGCTATGGTGCTGGTGACGCATGACAGTACTGAGTGCGACGAAATGATGTGTGAGACAGAGCTGATATTTGGTGATAATAGCTAAATTGATCGGCTGTTTTTTTGCGGTTATGTAGGAATTGCTTTGCTGTTTATTTTTTTTCGATAAATCTATTGACAAATCCTTCGGTATCATATATTATTAAAACAACGGTTTATCGTTATTTGATAAGTATTTATCGGTTCACGGTGATTATTTTTTGAGAATTTTGCCGGAATTGCAAAAAACAAAAAAAATATATTGTAATTCGATAATCGTTGTGGTATACTATAGGCAATAGAAGTTAAGATATCTGAAGGAGGGTTTGTTCATGATTAATGTGCGCGAAAATTATGTCGGCAGTCTTTATTTCGATGATATGCGTATCAGAACAAAACCTATCTATTCCTGTCTGAAACGTGCGTTTGATGTGATGGTATCGGCAGCTTCTCTGGTATTGCTTGCGCCGCTCTTTCTTGTGGTAGCGGTTGTCATCAAGCTGGATTCAGAAGGCTCGGTTATCTTCAGTCAAAGCCGCGTGGGTCGCAACGGCAATCCTTTTTACGTTTATAAATTCCGCACCATGCGTACCGACGCCCCGCATTACGCGGCTACTTCGGACTTAGCTGATCCTTACGCCCATATTACCCGTGTGGGACGTTTTCTCCGCAAGACCAGCATTGATGAATTGCCTCAGTTAGTCAATGTTTTTAAGGGCGATATGAGTTTGGTGGGGCCCCGTCCGTTGATTCAGAGTGAATCCGATATTCACAAGCTGCGTATGCGTGAAGGGGTTTATGATATTCGCCCCGGCGTGACTGGCTGGGCGCAGGTCAATGGCAGAGATTGTGTCTCGATTGAGGAAAAGGTTTATCTGGATAAGGAATACCTCATCCATCGGTCTGTTATCTTTGATGTCCTGATTTTTGTTAAGACCGTTACAGTGGTTATCGGCGGTCAGGGCTATGTGGAAGGACGGAAGAACTGAGGGTGCGTCGTGACATATTAAAATAGTGGACAAAATCATACAGTCACATTTGTTTTCTGCGGAGCGAAGTCTTTTTCAAAGGCTTCGCTCGTTTTTGGTCCGAGGGTAAGAAATTGATAAATCTCTGCTTCTTACCCTGTAAAATAATCGGCAGGCAACCGCTGTCATTCCGGAAGCCTGCCGATTTTGGCGGATATGTCTTGGCTGCCCCGTCGGATGCGTTTGAGAGCCTGTTCAGTATCTCCACGTGTGCGGATGGCGCCCGCTGCTTTAGCAGCTG
>CAMJHU010000038.1 GCA_946405565.1 uncultured Clostridia bacterium | reverse complement strand
CTGAATGTCGGAAAGGATCTTCTTCATGGTCTGCTTGGTCTCGGCGGTGATGATCTTGGGACCGGTCACATAATCGCCGTACTCAGCGGTGTTGGAGATGGAATATCTCATGCCGGCAAAGCCGCTCTGATAGATGAGATCCACGATGAGCTTCATCTCATGAATGCACTCGAAGTAAGCGTTTCTGGGGTCATAACCGGCTTCCACGAGGGTCTCGAAGCCAGCCTGCATCAGTGCGCACACGCCGCCGCAAAGCACAGCCTGCTCGCCGAAGAGGTCGGTCTCGGTCTCGGTGCGGAAGGTGGTCTCCAGCACGCCGGCTCTCGCGCCGCCGATGCCTGCGGCATAGGCGAGTGCCTTGTCAAGCGCGTGACCGGTCGCGTCCTGATATACCGCGACGAGGCAGGGCGTACCCTTGCCCGCCTGGAACTCGGAACGGACGGTGTGACCCGGCGCCTTGGGAGCGATCATGGTGACGTCCACGAATGCCGGGGGCTTGATGCAGCCGAAGTGGATGTTGAAGCCGTGTGCGAACATGAGCATATTGCCTTCTTCGAGGTTGGGCTCGATGTCCTTCTTATACATATCCGCCTGAAGTTCGTCGTTGATGAGAATCATGATAACGTCAGCCTGCTTAGCGGCTTCCGCGGCGGTAAAGACCTCGAAGCCCTGCTTCTCCGCCTTTGCCCAGGACTTGCTGCCCTCGTACAGACCGATGATGACCTTGCAGCCCGACTCCTTGAGGTTGAGCGCGTGGGCATGACCCTGGCTGCCGTAGCCGATGATGGCGATGGTCTTGCCGTCAAGCATGGAAAGATTACAGTCTTCCTGATGGAACAGTCTTGCTTCTGACATGATAAGGTTCCTCCGATAACAAATGATTTTTGATAGTGAAACCGGAAACGACCGTGCACTGTCGGACATTTCCCGCGTATGGTCATTAGTATAACCGCTTTGGGCGGCTTTGTCAATCAATGTTTCTCGGAAAAGTATCAACCATTCGTTGACACTACCGGGTATTCATAATCCATATAATAAAAATCAATACACTTTTTCAATCGGCTCGGTGATGCCGTAGCGCTTGCGGAACGCCTGCAAATCCTTCTCGCCGTGAAGCAGCATGACGTCCCTGACGCGTCCGGTGGTTCTGTCCTTAAAGCCCGCGACCTGTTCGCCGGTGCAGATGCTGCACCGGATCACCGGCGTGTAGCGTTCGGGGTCAAAGTTCTCCGACGGTTCCTCATGGGAAGCAAACGGCAGTTTCAAATGTTTCATCATACACACCCCTCTCTGTCACGGCTCAGAAAACGGTTCAGCCCGTCCGTGAAATCTCTGAAATGTTTTGGAAAATTCTCCGATCCGGTCGCGTATATCCGATGATTTCCGTTGACCACCGCTTCCAGCCGGAACATAATTCCGTCCCGAACCCCTTTGGGATGCGCGCCGGAGAATCCGTCCCACGCGAGCAGCCGACAGTTATTCAGCAGCGTCAGGATTTCCTCCATGCCGCAAACGGCGCGCCGTTCGGGGATTCGCACGTCGCCCTCTTTGGAAAACCGGAGAGCGTACTGCGAGATTTCCGCCCCGCCGTCCCGGCACAGAATCTCGTATTCCGCCGTGTACCGCATACCGGAAAGGCACAGCAGCACCGTTTCAAACGAACGGATTTCTTCCTCTCTGTTGTGACCCAGTCCCATCTGTTCCACCCCTTTCATTGCTTCCTCTATGATAACACACCTCCGCCCAAAAAGCAATCCAAAATCCGGTTTTATGGTCGGATGGAAACATTTGCGGGTAAAAAAATCAAAAACCACTTGACAAATATATCGGATAGTGATATATTGATTTCAGAATCCGATATATCGGAATTCGTAATATTATTTTCATCAATTCCATAGAAAGAGGGAGTTTTCATGGCAATCAGTGCACAGAAGGCAACGGAGATTTTTGACAATCACCCCACACGGTTTACCAAGAAGGAAAAGGCGGCGCTGCGCGACACGCTTCGTGCCGAGCTCAACCGCATGGGCTATGCCGACGGTGAAATCTCGGAAGTCAAGGCTTCCGGCATCAATCTGGCGGTGGGAGACCTTCGCACCGCGGAATATGTATTTACCGCTCACTACGATACCCCCGGTCGCACCGGCTGGATGCTCTCTTCCTCCAAATTAGTGGGTCAGACGGGCGCCAACATTGTCCTCATGCTGGTCATGATAGGGATAGCCTGCGCGGGTCCGTGGCTGCTGTCATGGGCGGCGGAGCAATGGGGCATAGCCGGCAGCGATTCCGCGTTCTGGGGCTTTGAAGGGGGTATGCTCGCCATGCTCGGCGTGATGATTCTGTCTATGGTCATCAAAAACAAAAACAACCGCAACGACAACACCAGCGGCGTGCTCTCGCTGCTCTCGCTGGCGGAACAGGTCGCGGCGGACGAGCAGCTTCGCGGAAAGTGCTGCTTTGTCTTCTTTGACAATGAGGAATGGGGTCTGCTGGGTTCGTCGGGCTTTGCCTCGTGGGGCAAGAAACAGGGCATTGACTGGAAAAAAACCAAGCTCATCAATTTTGACTGCGTGGGCAACGGCGACATACTGACATTCGCTTCCACCAAAAAGAACGACGCGGCGGAATCGGTGACGGCGGCTTTCCGTGAAGCGGGGCTGCATCCCGTCTATAAGCGCAGTATGCTGATTTTCCTCAGCGACCACGCGAATTTCCCCAACTCGGTCATGGTGAGCTATACCATGCGTTCCGCCATCGGTCTGCTCTATCTACCGCTGATTCACACCGGAAAAGACACCGTGTGCAGCATTGACCAGATCA
This sequence comes from uncultured Clostridia bacterium, assembly GCA_946405565.1. GTDB lineage: Bacteria > Bacillota > Clostridia > Oscillospirales > Acutalibacteraceae > RUG762. The sequence continues at coordinate 6,676 of CAMJHU010000038.1, read as the reverse complement.
ACGGATTGACCGGGCGTTTTTACGAAATGATCAAGCAGGGCAAAATCTGAAACAAGGAAATGATGGCATGAATGAAAGCAAAGGTGCCTTGACCGAAGCGGTATTTTACATTCTGATATCGCTCTACACACCGCTGCACGGCTATGGCATCATTCAGAATGTGGAAAAACGCAGCAACGGACGGGTGAGGCTGGGCGCTGGCACCCTATACGGCGCCATCAACACGCTGCTCACGCGGGGCTGGATTACGGAATGCGGCGGGACGGGCGAACGGGGCAAGAAGGAATACATCATCACCCCGTCCGGCAAGCGCGCCGTAGAGGATGAAATGAACCGCCTACAGGAATTGCTGGATAACGGGCGGTATGTCTTAAATACGTTAAATGAAATGTCGCCATCAGCCGAAAGCGAATGATGTCGGGAGAGGAGTTTTTTTGACGGATGAAAAAAGAAGCCCAAAGAATGACCAAAGCGGTATTCCGTCTGACCATTGATCAGGAGGAAGAATACCTCAACAGGATGTGCCAGCAGGGGTGGAAACCCATTAGAATCCTATTGGGATTGTGGTTCACCTTTGAACGGTGCCAGCCGGGCGAATACATCGTGCGCGTGACAACCGGCATCGACACCAAGGGTCGCAAAGCCAGCCGTCAACGCTACGAGCGTATGACCGAAATTCTGACCGATTCCGGCGCGGAGATCGTGCCCGAAATCAATCTGGACGCCAAGACCCGCATTTACGCGGTACGTCCCGCCCATCTGGGCGCCTTTGAAATCAACACCGATATCGACGCGCTCATCGCCGACTACACCGCGCGTCGTAAATATCACATGGTCTGGGCGGTCATTGCCCTAGTGGTTTTGGCGGCAATGATTTCAGAGGACATATGGATCACGGATACCTTTCATTTTATCCGATGGGAAGAAGCCGATCTGACCGACATCTGTCTGTCGCTGATCTGCTACGCGTCACTGCTGTTCGCTTTTGCCACTATGATCCTGCCGGTTCCCGCCTATACCCGCCAGATACGCGAACTGAAGGAAAAACGTCAATTTGAGGAATAATAAAATCGTGTGAAACGAATATTTACAATTAATCCGGAAAAAGCGAAAACCCGCTTGACAAATACATCGGAGCGTAATATTAACAAGGAGATTGAGAAAAATGAGCCAAAACAACAATCTGGAAGAAAGCAAGCAGGAACTCAGCTCGGCAGTCGATCATGAACAATTGCCCGAAGAAGCGGAACAGAAATCCCCCGAAAAAGAGAAGAAAAGTGCCGCGGGTGTGGGAATGATGTCAGGAATGCCTATCGGTCTGGTATTCGGCATGATGCTGGGGCATATGTCCATGAACTATGCGGTGATGGGTATGGTCATCGGCATGTTAATCGGAGGGGCAGTCGGGGCGCTGACAGACGCGGTAACAAAGAAAAAACAATGACAGTGATCGAAATATGGCGATCCAATCCAATTCCCAAGAAAAAGGAGACGATAAACGATGGAAGAAAAAATCACCGCGTTGTGTGAAAGCTTTATCGAAAACCAAACGGCGCTCAAAAAGGTCTTTACCATGGAAAGCGCCTATATTTACCCGATTGCCGCCAATGCCCTGACCGCCAGCTGGTTCCGGGCGGACGAGGAAAAGCTCAGGGAATGCAAATCCATCATCAGCAAGAATGCCGGTCTGTTTTCCTTTCTCAACGGCATGGTTGCCACGCCATTTGCCGTGAATCTCTCGATGAAGGACGATCCCAAAGCCGCGTTTGACAGGGCGGCAGGGTTTTATGCCGTCATTAAGAAGTCCTTCGGCAGCTCGAGTTATTCGGCGCTTCTGGCATTCCTGCTTCCCGATATGATCGGCGAGGAACAGCTGGAGAGCGTTGTCGCCAGAGGCAGGGAGCTCTTTCAGCAGATGAAGAAAAAGCACCCCCTCCTCACCGGCGAAGAGGACAGCGTGCTTGCCGCGTTTCTGGCGCTTTCCGAAAAGGACAATGCCACGCTGATCGACGACATGGAAGCCTGCTACACCCTGCTGAAAGGGAAGTTCTCCAGCCAGAACAGCATACAGTCCGTATCGCATATTCTGTCGATTACCGACGGCTCTGCCCGCGAAAAGGTGGAACATCTCACTGGACTGTATGATATGCTCAAGGACGCCGGCAGAAAATACGATGTCTACACGCTCGCCACGCTTGCGGCTGTATCCATTCTGGACACCGACAACGAAAAGCTCCGCGATACCATTCTGACCATTGACGATTACCTTTCCGGTCAGAAGGGCTACGGCTTCTTCGGCATCGACAAGGGAACCCGGCTGATGCACGCCGCCATGCTGACCGCCGATCTGTATGACGCCGCGCAGACCACCCATACCGCCGCGACCGCCTCTACCCTTGCCATGATTGCCGCCCAGCAAGCCGCCATCTGTATCATTATCGCGTCCGCCGCGCTCGCCAATGTGGACTGATCTCCGGACAAACGCAGAAAAAACAGAAACATCACCGCCGGAACGGAAGAATTGCTTTTTTGTATCTCATGGCAATTCCCGCTCCGGCGGTCATTTCTTATTTTGCATAAATCAATCAAGCGCTACTCTCCGAAAACAGCCTTGATCTGTTCCTCGTCAAAGCCCAGCTCGCGCATTCTTTCGATTCCCTCGGCTTTAACCTCGGCTCTGCCCTCAGCTCTGCCCTCAGCTCTGCCCTCGGCTCTGCCCTCGGCTCTGCCTTCGGCAATTCCTTCACGTCTGGCGTGTCCCAGTGCGGTCGCTTCGTCGTGGAGCATAATCTCCCGCATAAACGCCTGCTGGCGTACCTGCTCGTCGGCGCTCAGATGGCGCAGCTTGACAATGGTTTTCCTGACTTCCGGTATCTGTGTCGTGCGCTGAATTTCCATGAGATCATCCTCCGTTTCCGCGTCAATCAATCGCAGCCAATCCTCCATCGGCGCGTTTCTGTGCATATTGTTCTTCTTCCTGAGTTCAAAAAAGTGTATGGCAAATTTATCCGACAATACTTCGTGCCGGTCACACTCCATCACCTTGAAATGGGAATGGTAATCTTCGCAGTCAAACAGGTTGAAATTGACGATGTTAATGCAGACGGTGCGTCTGAGTTCACCGTACTCCTCCCCCGCTTTCAACTCATCACTGAACAGCTTTGACCAATAGAACAGCGTCCGCTCCTGAAAATCCGGTTCGTAATTGACCTGCATCTCCACATTGACAATCCGACCGTCCACGTCAAGCCGCAAATCCAGTCGGCTGAATTTGCGGTCAAGATAGCTGGGCGTCAGTTCTACGTTGTTGATCTCAATTTTCCGGATGCTCTCCCGCGAGATTTCCAGCATGGCGGATAAAAACGCCGCGAGAATATCCTTGTCGTTCTCGTCGCCGAACACCCTCTTGAAAATCACATCCAGCTTTAATTTCACAATCGAATTATCCCGGTACATCGTCCATCCCTCCCGTTTATATTATAGCGCAAAATCCCCTGTTTTGCAAGATGGATTCCCATGTTTCCCATCTTTTTCTTTGATGCCTGCCTCATAAAAAGACCGGCGCACACCGTATCTCAGCGGATACCGTATGCGCCGGTCTGATTCTGATATATTATCTGAAACCGTATGACATGAATTAACCGATAAACTTGGCGTGAATCGCGGCGACTGCCTTGTCGGCGTCCTCGGCGTTGATGAGGACGGAAATCTTGATCTCGCTGGTGGAGATCATGCGGATATTGATGTGAGCGCCATAAAGTGCCTCGAACATCTTTGCCGCCACGCCCGCGTGGGTCTCCATGCCCGCGCCCACAATGGACACCTTCGCCACTTCGGTATCCAGCAGCGCGTCCTTGCCGCCGCAGCTCTCGATGAATTCCTTCATAATCGCCACGGCTTCCTTGCCGTTGTCCTTGGCAACCGTGAAGCTGATATCCTTGGTGCCGTCACGTCCGATGGACTGGAGAATGATATCGACGTTGATATTCTTTGCCGCCAGACGGCTGAACGCCTGGAACGCGATGCCGGGTTCATCCGGCAGACCGATGAGCGAAATTCTGGCGACCTGTGTGTCCTTGGCAACGCCGCTGATAAGCATTTTTTCCATCTTTGCATTCTCCTTCACAATGGTTCCGGGCTTTCTGACAAGCGAAGAAAGCACCTCGAGTTCTACGTTGTACTTCTTGGCCATTTCGACCGAACGGTTATTCAAGACCTGCGCACCGAGTGTGGCAAGCTCCAGCATCTCGTCATAGGTGATTTCCTTGAGCTTGACGGCATTTTCAATCTTGCGCGGGTCGGCGGTATAGACGCCTTCCACGTCGGTGAAAATCTGGCACCGGTCGGCATGGAGCGCCGCCGCAATCGCTACCGCGCTGGTATCGCTGCCGCCTCTGCCCAGCGTGGTCATATCGTCGTACTTGTTGAGACCCTGGAAGCCCGCGACCACCACAATCTTATTCTGATCCAGCTCGTTTTCCAGTCTTTCGGTCTCAATCCGCCGGATGCGCGCGCTGCCGTAGACCGAGCTGGTGACAAAGCCCGCCTGCCAGCCCAGCAGCGAAATCACCGGGTATCCCAGCTTCTGAATCGCCATCGCCAGCAGCGAAATCGAAATCTGCTCGCCGGCGGTCATGAGCATATCCAGCTCGCGCTTGGAACCGCTCGGATTGATTTCCTTTGCCTTCTCAATCAGGTCATCCGTGGTGTCGCCCTGCGCGGAAACCACCACGACCACCTTGTTGCCCTGCTTATAGGTGTCTGTCACAATGCGAGCGACATTCATCACACGCTCGGCGTCGGCGACCGATGTGCCGCCGAATTTCTGAACGATTAAACCCATCTGTTGCATACCTCCCGGTTATTCTGTCAAGTGTTTTCTGCCGTGACCGGCTGTTATCATCCTATGACGCTTTTACATTTTGAGTGTTCTCATGGCGCTGACCACGTTGATGCCGCGCGCCAGAAACGTCTTGGCGATCTTCTCCTGCTCGGAATAGGGCGCCACATCGGTGATAATGGCAATCTCATCCTCATTCACGCCGTCGGTGTAGATGCACTCGCGGCAAAGCTCATTGGCAACGGTCATGATCTCCTCGCTGCTCTTGCCGTTGAGACGCATATACATTGAGCAGACTTCCTCATGATAATCCGCGACCATGCCCTTTTCCGCCGGCTCCCAGTAGAGATACTTGCGCGCCTTGCGGTGCTTGACGCAGTCGATGACGTCGGCAACCACCGCGCTGGCGGTGGGCATCTTGCCCGCGCCCTTGCCGTAGAACATGACTTCGTCCGTCGCGTCACCCACCACGCAGATCGCGTTGAAGACGTCGTTGACCCCCGCGAGCGGGAAGGATTTGGACACCATACGCGGCGCGACATTGATCTGGATTTTGCCGTTGTCCTGCTTCCGGAACAAACCGATCAGCTTGATGGCAGCGTCGAACTTCTCCGCGTAGGCAACGTCATCCAGCGTGATATTGCGGATACCCTCCACATACACATCGTCAGGATAGATATGCTTGCCGCTGACCAGCGAGGCGAGAATACAGATTTTGCGGCAGGCGTCGTGACCGTCCACGTCGGCGGTGGGATTTTTCTCCGCGTAACCGAGATTCTGCGCCAGACGGAGCGCGTCGTCAAACGCCATATTTTCCGTGATCATCTTGGTCAGAATGAAATTGGTGGTGCCGTTGAGAATGCCCGCCACCGCGGAAATCTCATTGGCAGCCATGCACTGAGAAATGGGACGCAGAATCGGAATGCCACCGCCCACGCTGGCTTCAAACAGGAAATTCAGGTTGTTGTCCTGCGCGGTCTGAAGCAGTTCCTGCCCCTTGGCGGCTACCAGTTCCTTGTTGGAGGTCGCCACGCTCTTGCCCGCTTTCAGGCTTCGCATACAGAAATCAAACGCGGGATTCACGCCGCCCATGCACTCCACGACGATTTCCACTTCGGGATCCTTCTCAATCACGGAAAAATCCTTCACAAATTTATCCGCGTAGGGCAGGTCGGGAAAATCGCGCAGATCGAGAATATACTTGACCTCGATTTCCTCCTTGGCACGGTGGGCAATGCCCTCATGATTCTTCATGAGAATCTCCACCACGCCTGAACCGACCACGCCGTGACCCAATACCGCAATTTTTACCATACCTAATTTCACGCCTTCCAATCCATTATTTTTATTCTCTGATACAAAAGCATCTGTCATTGCCTCAGACCAATGCCTGACACCGAAACCACCCCGTTCACGTTCCGCAGCCGCTCCAGCAGTTCCGACACCGGAACGCAGAGATGATCGGTCCGCACCGAAACCGTGACATACGCCACGCCGTCGGCGGGGATATTCTGATTGACGGTGAGGATATTGGCCCCCGCGTCCGAAATCGACGTAATCAGGCACGACAGCACGCCCGGACGGTCCTCCAGCACCGACTGCACCGTCAGCACCCGCGACGGTCCCGTGTCCTCATAGGGCGCCACCATGTCCTTGTATTTGTAGTAAGCCCCGCGGGAAATGCCTGCCATGCGCACGGCTTCCGCCGTCGAATGCGCCGCGCCGATTCCCAGCAGCCGTTTTACCTCCACAACCTTCAGAAAGACCGCCGGCATCGCCTCGCGCCTCACAATAAAATACTCGTCCGACATTGTTTCCATCCACCACCCGTATACG
>CAMJHU010000037.1 GCA_946405565.1 uncultured Clostridia bacterium | reverse complement strand
CCTATATCCAGCCGCGTTTTTTTCCCAGCGCGCCAAGTCCGGTCATCTGTCATCCCGGCAAACGAGCGACAGAGGGCGCCTCCGCGGATTTGGGACGAATCAATCAGCCTCTTCGCCTGAAGGTGATAATGGCGCCGCAGTTGGGGGTGGAGGTCACGCTGACGACCTCATAGCCCTTTTCATACATTTCGTTTGCCTTTTCCTCGATGAGCTTCGCACGCTGTACCGCGTCCTTGGTGAATCCGATAACTTCTGTCTTATACATATTGATTGCCGTCCCTTCTGTTTTTTAGGATGGCTCTATGATACAGTCCGAAGGTTGAGAAAAGGTTAAGATTTGGATGAAGGTTGGTAAAGAATACGATGTATTTCCCCTCAATAATTGCCCAAAAACTTAAAATGGGTCATTTCGGTGCTGAGAGCGCAGAGCAGGGAGCAGACGTTTTCGTCGTGGACATTGCCGTTGAAGTCGAGGTAGAAGCGGTACTGGAAGTTTTTGCCCTTGAGCGGACGGGACTCGATTTTGGAGATATTCATGCCGTTGGCGGCAAAGCGGGAGAGGACACGGTAGAGCGAACCCGTCTGATGGGGGAGCGAGAAGGTAAGGCTGATTTTGTCGGCACCGTCGCGGATGACGAGGTGCTTGGAGATAATGATGAACCGGGTCTGGTTGCCGTCGATGTCCTGAATATCCTCTTCGAGAATATCGAGGTCAAACTGCCGTCCCGCGACACGGGAGGCGATAGCCGCCTTGGAGGCGTCGTTCCACCGTGCGACGTGCTGGGCGGCGACAGCGTTGTTGCTGTATTCGTTGGTATCAAAGCCGTGAAGCTGAATATAGCGGGCGCACTGGCTGAGTGCCTGCGGATGGGCGTAGACTTCCCTGATGTCCTCCATCTTCGCGCCTTTGGGGGCGAGCAGGCAGTGATTTACAGCGACGTCGGTTTCGCCGACAATGTAGAAGCCGTGGCGGGTGAGCAGGTCATACACGTCATCCACCGCGCCAGCAGTAGTGTTTTCAATGGGAAGCACACCGAAATCCGTGTAGCCTTCTGTCACCGCGTCAAAGACGTCCTGAAATTTCGGGAAAAACATCGGTTCCGCATCCTCGCCGAAGAACTGTTTGGCGGCGAGGTCGGAGTAGGCGCCGGTGGCGCCCTGACAGGCGATTTTGGAGCCTTTGAGAATGTGTCCGGCGGTCATGAGACGCTTGCGGAGCTTGCCGTCCTCGCCGTAGAGCAGCTTCTGCTGATAGGCGGAGCTGATGTCGATGAGCGCGGCAAGCAGTGTCCGCGCACCGCTGCCGAATTCGCCCGCCTTCTGCTCAAACGTGTCGAGAATCTCCTGTTCGCGGTCGAGATTGGTGATGGGCAGATTGTCGCGCTTCTTGACCATCGCAACTTTTTCTGCGACGTGCATACGTTCCACGAAGAGCCGGAGCAGCTCGTCGTCAATGGCGTCGATTTCCTTGCGCACGTCGGAAAGTTGAAGGTCTTGGGGAATATGATTCCTATCGGGAGAATTTCCGGTCATCAGAGCTTGCCAACCTCCTTCATCATATCCGCCAGACCGATTGCCACTGCCGATTCAATGGCAGGCAGGGCGCGGGGGACAATGCAGGGGTCATGGCGACCGCCGACCGTGAGAATCGCGTCGCGCTGCTCCTTGAGATCGACGGTGTGCTGTTCGAGGGAGATGGAGGGGGTGGGCTTGACGGCGGCGCGGAGGATAATGGGCATACCGTCCGAAATGCCGCCGAGAATACCGCCGCAGACGTTGCGGGTGGTGACGACGCGGTTGCCCACAATCTTGAAGGGGTCATTGGCTTCACTGCCGCGCATTCTCGCGATGTCAAAGCCCGCGCCGAATTCCACACCCTTGACGGCAGGCACGCCGTAGATAATGGAGGACAGCACGTTTTCCACGCCGCCGAACATGGGCGAACCAATACCCGCCGGTACGCCTACCGCCGCGATTTCCACCACGCCGCCCACACTGTCGCGCTGGAGACGTGCCTCATCAATCATGCGCCGCATGGGTACTTCGGTGTCAGGCTTGTTGAGAGCAAAGAAGCTGCGCTGGAGATTGTTGAGATGTTCGGCAGTGATGTCCACTGGGTCAAAGGGAATGTCGAACAGATTGCCGATGGCATAGATATGACCGCCGATGGTCACACCGCGCCGTGCGAGAATCTGGCGGCAGACCGCGCCAGCAAAAGTCAGCGGCGCGGTCAGACGTCCGCTGAAATGTCCGCCGCCGCGCACGTCGTTGTAACCGTTGTAGCGGACGGCGCCGGTGTAGTCCGCGTGACCCGGACGGGGCAGGCGCTGGAGCTTGTCGTAATCGACGGAACGGGTGTTGGTGTTCTCGATGACGGCGCAGAGCGGCGCACCGGTAGTGATGTCGTTGAGAATACCGGAGCAGACCTCCGGCATATCCTCTTCCTTGCGGGGGGTGGAAGTGGCATCGTTGCCGGGCGCGCGGCGGTTCATCTGGAACTGAATCTCGTCAAAGTCGAGGCGTTCGCCCGCGGGCAGACCGTCGATGACGACGCCGATACCGACGCCGTGGCTTTCACCGAAAACGGAAATTCTGATGTTGTTACCCCAAGTGGATGACATGTGCATTCCCTCCAAGTTGATTGTAGACGTCAAAGAATGACGGAAAACTTTTATTGACGCTGTCCGGTGTGGTGACGGTAACGCTGTCGGAAGCGTTCAGGGCGCCGATAGCGGCGGACATTACAATGCGGTGATCGCGGAAGCCGTCTACCGTGCCGCCGGTGAATTGTCTGATACCGGTGATGATCAATGCGTCAGGGCGTTCTTCGACAGTGCCGCCCAGTGAACGGATCATCGCGGCGGTGGATGTGAGCCGGTCGCTTTCCTTGATACGGAGCCGTTCGGCGTGATCAATCACGGTCACGCCTTCGCAAAGCGCCGCACAGACGGCGAGACAGGGTACCAGATCGGGAATCTGTCCCGCGTCGATGTGCTGTCCCCGCAGTTGCCCCGGACGCACGGTCAGGTCGCCGTCCCGTATCGCGATATCCGCGCCGAAGTTCCGGAAGAGTTCCACGGCGGCTCTGTCGCCCTGAACGGAGTCCATGCGAAGCCCGCGCAGGGTGAGTTCACTGCCCAGCGCCCCCGCCGCGAGAAAGAAGCCCGCGTGGGACCAGTCGCCCTCCACCGTGTAATCGCGGGCGGTATAGCGCTGATGACCCGGAATGAACCAGCCGTCGGGCGTGCGCTCCACCGTCACGCCGAAATCCTTCATGCAGCATACCGTCATATTGACGTAAGCAGCCGACTGGAGCGGTGTGGTGAGGGTAATACGGCTGTCGCCTTCACAGAGCGGCAGTGCCAGCAGCATACCGGTGATGAACTGGGAACTGATGTCGCCCGGCATGTCGTATTCACCCGCCCGCAGTCTGCCGCGACAGGTAAAGGGCAGTTCGCCGGACGTTTCGCATTGTACGCCCGCTTGCGGCAGCAGGTCGGCATACAGTCCGATGGGACGGGATACCAGCGTGCCTTCACCGAGAAAGCGTCCGTTGATGCCCGCGGCGCAGGCGACGGGAATGATGAAGCGCAGCGTGGAGCCGGATTCGATGCAGTTGACGTCCAGCGGCGGATTGTCGGCGGCGTTGTTTGTGATGGTTCCGCCGATGCCGTCGATAGTGAGCGTGTCACCGGTGAAATTTACTTTTGCCCCCAGCGCCGTGATCGCGTTGAGCGTGGCTTTCATGTCGTTGGATAATTCGATAGGGGAAAGGACGCTGCGTCCCTCCGCGAGTGCGGCGCAGAGCATGGCGCGGTGAGCGGCACTCTTGGACGGGGGAATATTGACCGTACCGGTCAGTTTCCCGGGGCTGCATTGGCATAGTTGATTCATACCCCGACACCTCCGCGCACAAAATCAGGCAGTCCGGCGCAGGGAATTTGATAGACGAAGGAATCCCCGATGGTTCTCAGCAGCACGATGTTCAGAAAATCGCCCCGCCGTTTTTTATCCAGCAACGCCGCTTGACAGATATCTTCAGGGCGGAAATCGCAGGAAAGAGGCATACCGCATTTTGTCAATACGGCTTCGATACGCGCCGCCGTCCCCTTGACCGTCAGTCCCGACGCCTCAGAAGCGCGGGTCATCAGCAGCATACCGATGCCCACCGCTTCGCCGTGGGCAATGCCTGTGAAGTTCGCGCATTTTTCGATAGCATGACCGAGGGTATGACCGAAATTGAGCAGCATTCGCTCGCCGGATTCGCGCTCGTCGCGTTCCACGACACCCGCTTTGATAGCAATGGAACGGGCGGTAAGGTCTTCGATCATTGCCATGTCGGTGCCGTATGTTTCCATGAGTTCAAACAGCTCGGCGGATTTGATGCAGCCGTGCTTGATGATTTCGCCGAAGCCGTCGGTGATGTAGCGCTGCGGGAGGGTCGCGAGTGTATCCGCGTCTGCCAGCACAAGGCAGGGCTGGTGAAAGCTGCCGACAAGGTTCTTGCCGCAGGTCAGATCGATGCCTGTCTTGCCGCCCACGGAACTGTCGTTCTGCGACAGTACGGTGGTGGGAATCTGTACGAAAGGAATACCGCGCAGATAGGTAGCTGCCGCGAAGCCGCACATATCGCCCGTCACGCCGCCGCCGAGTGCCACGGCAAAATCCGTGCGGCTGAGTTCGGCGGACGCCATAGCGGCATACATCCCGTCAATGGCGGTCAGACGCTTGTGCTCCTCGCCCGCGGGGAATACATGGACAAAGGCAGTGTAGCCCGCCGCTTCCAGAGAAGTCTTCACCGTGTCGGCATAGAGCGGCGCGACGTTGCTGTCGGAGATAATGACGGCGCGTTCCGCTTTGGGCAGGATTTTTTGGATGAGTCCGCCGCTGCGGGCAAGCAAACCGCGTTCGATGATGACGTCATACGGCTTGCCGGTGTTGACATGGATGGTTTTGCTGAAAATGGAAGCACTCATTCGCCCAGTTCCTCCTTGACCATACGGCCGCGTCCCAGAATCTTTTCCAGGGTTTCGCGGTCGTCGGCTTTGATCGCGTCGCACATTTCGGTGATGTTGGCAATGAGTAAATCGAGTTCCTGCGTGAGCGCGTCGGCGTTTTGCAGAAAGAGTTCCGCCCAGAGATGCTCGTTGAGACGTGCCACGCGGGACACGTCGCGATAGCTGCCCGCCGAGAAGCCGCGATGATGCAGGCATTGGGGACTTTGCACATAGGCGTTTGCCAGCACATGGGGGAGCTGAGAGGTAAAGGCGATCATACGGTCATGCTCGGCGGGTGAACAGACGACGTGCATACCGAATCCGATCTGCCGGGCGAATTGGGTCAGCCACACGACTTCTTCCGAAGTGGTATCGTCTGTGGGCGTAATGATGAAGCTGGCGCCTTCAAACAGAGACGCTTCACTATTGGCATAGCCGCCCTTCTCTTTGCCCGCCATGGGATGCACGCCCACGAAGACGAAGCCGTGCTTTTGGGCAATGGGAGGCATTTCGCGGCAGATGTAGCGCTTGATGCCCGAAACGTCGATGACCAGTGTCCCGGGTTTTAACTTCGGACCGAGCCTGTCCATATAGTCCACGGCTTCTTCCGGGTACAGACCGAGAATGACCATATCCGCCTGCGCGATATTGTCGTCGGTCAGTTCCTCGTGTACAGCCCCGTCGGCGATTGCCTGCTGTAACGTGGCGTGGGTGCGGTTGCGTGCCATCACATGATAGTCGGTATACTGTGTGATAGCTTTTGCGAGGGAACCGCCGATCAGTCCCAGACCGATGACGGCAATCTTTCTGATTTGAATCATAACATTCATTCCTTTAATGCTGCCAATACAGAATAAAAAAATCGTATCTTCTATCATACTAAATTACAGAGAAAAAGTCAATTCGGAAAAAGGGGATTCAGGGGGAAGAATTGGGAATTTTTTGTAAAAAAACATCTCCCCTTAGTGGCATATGACCAATAGGGGAGATATCAGGAGCAGGATTTGTTTATCGGTTAATTTTGGGATTATCGGTAATGCCGAGAAGATAATCGGCGGATACATCAAAAAGCTTCACCAGGGCGATCAGCACGTCAGTAGGGATATCACGCTGCCCCAGTTCATAATTACTGTAAACCTGCTGTGAGCAGTTAAGATAGCCGGCTACCTTTGATTGGGTAAGACCTTTTTTTTCGCGAAATTCTCTTAATCGAGTAAAAACCATGAGGATCGTCCTTTCTGTCCGTTTTTTTTCGTTTCTATCTTACCATAAAGAGACAAAAAGTTCAACATTTTACTGCGAAACGTTGTATACATCTTATCTTTTCTATATATTTTACAAATTTCACTATTGAACACATCAAAATGTTGTAAAAAATGGCAAAATATATAAATGATTTTTTCGCATTTGGAAAGATGTAACGTACTATTATGTAACATTTGTGGGAAATGTCGTTTAATATAAAACGCCCCATACCGTTTTCTCGAATGAAAAAACGGTATGGGGCAGTGGAAACTCCAAAAAAATGGGCAAGCAGATTTATCCGTTGCACTGTGCCAGCAGTTCATTGACCAATGCCTGAATCTCATCGGCGGCGTTCTCGGCGGCAGCCTTTTTCTGCACCGACTTGTCGCGGGTGGTGATCTCCACCATGCCGTCCTTCATATTCCGGGGACTGACCACGGCTCTCACGGGAATGCCCAGCAGGTCACTGTCGGAGAACATCACGCCGGGACGCACGTTGCGGTCGTCATAAATGACCTCCACGCCGCGCTTTTGCAATTCGTCATACAGCTTGTCGGCAAAGGCTTTGCACTGTTCGTCGTCGGAGCGCACGCAGCAAAGATTGACCTGCCAGGGTGCGATGGACATCGGCCAGATGGGACCGTAATCGTCGTGATGGGCTTCGCAGACCGAGGCGGCGAGACGTCCCACGCCGATACCGTAGCAGCCCATGATGGGATAGTGGAGTTCGCCGTCGCTGTCCACATACTGCATTTTCATGGATTCGGTGTACTTGGTGCCGAGCTGGAAGATGTTGCCCACCTCAATGCCGCGGGAGACTTCCAGTGTATGCTTGCCGCAGCAGGGGCAGATGCCGCCGGCGTATGCCTTTGCAAAGTCGTGGTATTCCACCTCGCCGAAATCGCGTTTCATATTGAAATGGACGTAGTGATAATCGGTTTCATTGGCGCCGCAGGGGAAATCGGTGAGATTGACCAGCGAATTATCGTAGAGCACAGTGACAGTTTCGGGCAAACCCTTGGGACCGATAAAGCCCGCGACAATGCCGCTTTCCTCCGTAATCACAGCGGGATGGATGTCGCAGCCGAGGAAATTGGTGACTTTTGTCTCGTTTACATCGAGATCGCCCCGCAGGAATATGACAATATAGCTGTCGTCCATATTGCGCTGATAGACGACGGCTTTGCAGGTTTTTTCAGGCGTGGTTTTCAGGAGGGCACACAAATCCTCAATGGTGTGGGCATCAGGCGTATGCACTTTCTCACACGGTTCAGACGAAACGGCGGGAACGTTTTCGGTGAGGCATTCGGCAGCTTCCATGTTGGCACTGTAACCGCATTCGCGGCAGAGTACGATGGAATCCTCACCGACCGGCGTGAGCAGCATGAATTCATGGGATACGCTGCCGCCCATCATGCCGGAATCGGACTTGACCGAGATGGTTTCGGGAATACCGGCGCGGGCAAAAATACGTTCATAGGCTTTGTGGCAGCGGTCATAGTAGGCTTCCAGATCCTCCTGCGAGGTGTGGAAGGAGTAGGCGTCCTTCATGGTGAATTCGCGCACGCGGATCATGCCGGCGCGGGGACGGGCTTCGTCGCGGAACTTGGTCTGAATCTGATAGATCATGAAGGGGTATTTGGTGTAGGTAGTGGCATAGTCGCGCACCAGATGTACGGCAGCTTCCTCGTGGGTCATGCCCAGTACCATCGGCGTGCCGTTGCGGTCCTTGAAGCGGAGCAGCTCGCTGGCAATGGCGTTGTAGCGTCCCGATTCCTCCCAAAGGCTTCCGGGCATGACGACCGGGAAGAGAACCTCCTGCCCGTCGATGGCGTCCATTTCTTCGCGGATAATGTTTTCAATTTTCCGCAGAATGCGCTTGAGCGGCATATACTGAGAATAAATACCGCTTGCCATGAATTTCATGTAACCGCCGCGCACCATCAGCGCATGGCTGTCGATGGAGCATTCGGCAGGTCTTTCCTTGAAGCGGTCGCCCACCAGTTTGTCAAGTTTCATATGAATCGTCCTCCTGCAAATAAAATCAAAAAGACCCCGGACCGCCATGCACAAAGCACAGGACGGCTCGGGGCGAATTTTTAACCGATCAAAAAATCCGTGTTACCACCCGAATTCGCTCGGCGCCACACAGCGCCTCACGCACTCATGACCCGATAACGGCGGGAAAACCGTCGGATCATTGGGATCCGAAGCTCGGGGAGTGGGGAGCATATCACCGAAACGAAGTCTTGCACCCGGCGGCTTCTCTCTGAAGATTCGGAAAGGATATCTGCTGATTCCCGTCATAGCTTTTTAACCTCTCCATTCTGCCATACTTTTTGGAATTTGTCAAGTCCTGATTTTTGATAAACAAATTCTGATACCGTCAGATAAAATTTACATATTTTCTATAGGAAGTTAATGAATAGCGGATACAATTAACACAACATTTGGATGAAAAACGGGAGATCACATAATGAAAGATAAAAGTAAAGCGATAGGAATTTCGCTGATGGCTGTGATTCTGTTGGTTGTATCTCAGATAGCGGCGGAATTGTTGGCAAGTGTGTTTGTCGTAGTTGGCATTCCCATGGGAATTTGCAATACGGTGGCAGGATTGGTATATCTGTATTTTGCGTGGACTCTACTCAAGCTGTTTCTGGAAAAAGTCATGCACCTTAAAAGCGAGGATTATGGAATATCCGCGTTCTCACTAAAACCGAAGTGGATGATTGTGGCGCTGTTACTTCCATTAGTGGTCATAGGAAGTTATGTCGTTTTGTTTCCCGGCGAGTATGTTTTTTCGGGGGCAGACAGCGGAAAAATATTTGAAATATTGAGTGCGGGCATCTTTTTTACGGGAATCGGATCCGGATTTGTGGAAGAGATGGTATTCCGGGGCATTATTTTTTATGCGCTGGAAAAAGCATGGAATAGAAAAACGGCAGTAATCATTCCCTCCGTATTGTTTGGCGTGGTGCATATTCTGGGAATGAATTTCTCCGCGGGAAGCTGTTTACTGGTGATTCTGGCGGGGACAGCGGTCGGTATCATGTTTTCGTTGATTACCATAGAAAGCGGTTCCGTCTGGTGTAACGGACTGATCCACGCGCTCTGGAATATCATGATCATTGGCGGGGGGTTACATATCGGCGATAAGGCAGACGCGGATGCTGTCATATCGTATGTGCTTCATACCAAGTCATTTGCCGTAACCGGCGGGGACTTCGGCATCGAGTCTTCCGTGATATCGCTGATCGGATA
>CAMJHU010000036.1 GCA_946405565.1 uncultured Clostridia bacterium | reverse complement strand
TCAGTGGTTCGGCGTGGAGCTGACCGAGGAAAACAACAAGCAGTTTTATATTTCCGAAGGCTTTGCCCACGGTTTTCTGGTACTCAGCGATGCGGCGCGTTTCTGTTATAAATGCACCGATTTCTACTGTCCTGCCGATGAAGGCGGACTGGCGTGGAATGACCCCGCCATCGGCATTGTGTGGCCGGGCGTGACGGGTGACTATCGCGGCACCGCTTCGGCGGAAGGGTACGCTATGGCGGACGGTACGCTGCTCAACCTCAGCGACAAGGATCAGAAGTGGTCGGGACTTGACGATACATTTCATTTTTGAGCCGGACAGGAGAGATGGTCATGAAGGTATGTTTAGTAGGTTCGTCGGGAGGGCATCTGACGCATTTGTATATGCTCAAGCCCTTCTGGCAGGACAAAGAACGGTTTTGGGTGACGTTTGATAAGGAGGATGCGCGGAGCCTGCTGGAGGGGGAAACCATGTACCCCTGCTATTATCCCAGCAACCGCAGTATCAAGGCGCTGATCATCAACACATGGCGCGCCATAAAAATTCTCCGCAAAGAACGCCCCGATCTCATTATCTCGTCGGGGGCGGCGCCTGCGGTGCCGTTCTTTTATTTAGGGAAGCTGATGGGCGCCAAGACGGTGTATATTGAGGTCTTTGACCGCATTGACAAGTCCACGATTGCGGGCAAGCTGGTCTATCCGGTGACAGACAGGTTTATCGTGCAGTGGGAGGAAATGAAACAGGTGTATCCCAAGGCGGTCAATCTCGGCAGTATTTTTTAATTCAGGGGAAGCGGCGGTGGAATTGGTATGATTTTTGTCACAGTGGGAACGCACGAACAGCCCTTTAACCGGCTGGTGGAATATATGGATCATCTGAAACGCGACGGCGTATTGGATGAAGAGGTGGTCATGCAGACCGGGTACAGCACTTATGAACCGCAGTATTGTGAATGGCAGGCGCTCTATCCCTTCCGCACCATGCAGGAGTTGGTCAGAAAGGCGCGGATTGTCATCACGCACGGCGGACCTGCGACGTTTATCATGCCGCTGCAGGAAGGCAAAACCCCCATCGTGGTGCCGCGTCAGAAGCAGTTCGGCGAACACGTCAACGACCATCAGGTCGCGTTTGCCGAGGCAGTCGCCGAGCGCATGGGAACCATCATCACCGTGGTGGATATTGATACGTTGGGCGATACCATCCGCAACTACGACAGCATCGTGAGCGGCATGACTGGTGAAACCAAGAGCAACAATGCTCAGTTCAATGCCGATTTGTCGCGGCTGGTAGATGAGATGATGTCTGACGGCGGCAAGTCCGGAAAGAAACGGTAGAGAAAAGCAGAAAAGGGAGATAGGGGAATTGGAAAAAAGCATGAAAAAAATACTGGTCATCATGCCGACCTATAACGGAGAAAAATTTCTGCCCGAACAGTTGGCAAGCATCTGGAATCAGCAGGGTGTCGATGTGACGGTGCTGGTGCGGGACGACGGTTCTCAGGACGGTACGCAGGCACTTCTCGAACAGTATCAGCGGGAAGGAAAGCTCACATGGTACACCGGCGCCCATCTCCATGTGGAGAAAGGCGTGTTTGACCTTATGAAGCGGGCGCAGGCATACGACGTGGATTATATTTCCTTTGCCGATCAGGACGACGTGTGGGACGCAGACAAACTGCTGGTAGCCACACAGTTTCTCGATACCGTGCAGGACGATACGCCGGCGCTCTATTACTGCGGACAGCGGCTGGTGGACGGGGAACTTAACCCCATCGCCGACCATTCGCTGAATGACAGACGCACGCTGACCACGCGGTTTGTGCTGTCCGATTTCGCGGGCTGCACGGGTGTCTTCAACAAAGCGCTGCTGCGGGAAGTGGTTTCGTTTGAGCCGGACTATATGCTCATGCACGACACATGGGTGCTGAAAGTATGTCTGTGTCTGGGCGGCAAGGTGTTTGTGGATCCCAAGCCCCATATGGATTACCGTCAGCACGGCGGTAACACCGTAGGACTGGGCAGAAGCCTTCCGGCGTATATGAAGCAGGTGGATCAGTATCTCAATGTTTATCATGTGGAAAAGCAGATACGGGAACTGGTGCGGGGTTACGGTGACCGCATGGTGCCGAAATACCGCAAGCTGGCGAAGATGATCTGTGAATACCGCGAAAATCCCGCCTACAAGAAGAAGCTGCTCGACCGGCGCGTGGTGGACTTTCGTGCCAAAGGCTTGAATCTCACCTATTGGCTCAAAGTGCAGCTCAACAGATTATAACATCAAATTACCCGGAGGGCTTATGCTGTTTTCGATTCTTGTTCCCGTTTACAATGTGGAGACCTATCTGCCCGAATGTCTGGCCAGTATCGCGGGGCAGGATTTTGACGATTATGAGCTGATTCTGGTGGACGACGGTTCCACTGATCGCAGCGGCGCGATGTGCGATGAATATGCCGCGTCACATACCAATACCGTGGTGATTCACAAGGAAAATGCCGGTCTGATTTCCGCCAGACGGCGGGGGATTGCCGAGGCGAAGGGGGACTACTGTCTCTTCTGCGATTCCGACGATCTTTATGAAGCGGGTGCGTTGCGCAAAATTGCGGACGTACTCGAACAGCATGACATTGACCTGCTGCTGTACAATGCTTTCACCTACGACGGCACGGACAAGTCGGTTTTTTTTGAACACTGTCTGCCTGCCGGATTTGTGACGGACAAGACGGTGCTGTATAATAAACTGCTGCTCACTTATGAGCTGAACGCCATGTGGCTCAAGGCGGTCAGACGGGAACTGCTGGACGCGGAGCGGGATTATACGCCATGGTATCCCTGCAATTTCGGGGAGGACTTGCTCCAGACCATGCCGATGGTCGTGAATGCGCAAAAGATTTATTATCTCGACCAAGCGCTCTACGATTACCGCGACATGGCGGGCATGATGCACAAGTACAATGCAAGATACTATTGGTCCTATCAGAAAATCAATGCACGCGTGAGGGAATATCTGTCGGATATCACGCTGGCGGACAGGGACGCCAAGCTCGCCGTACATCTGCTGACGGCAGCTTACGGAGGCACTACCCAGATGAAATACACCCGGGAGGCTTCCGCACGCGACGATGTGCGTGCCATCGCTGAGGATAAGGAATTCCGCGCTGCTTATCAGACTGTCAGGGATGCGGGGTATAGGAATTATTTCAGTACCAAGCAAAAGCTGATTTTGTCACTGCTCTATGCGCGGCGTGTCGGGTTGATTTCCCTGATACTTTCGGTTCGGGGCAGTAATTGAACCAAGGAGGGAGAGGGAAGTATGCGGCAGGAGCAAGTGATGGTGAGCATTTACTGCAAAGCCTATAACCATGAAAACTATATCCGGCAGTGTCTCGACGGATTTGTGGGACAGGAGACGGATTTCCGATATGAGATCGTGATACATGACGACGCGTCCACCGACCGCACGGCGGAGATTATCCGGGAGTATGAGGCGAAATATCCCGACCTCATGCGCCCGATTTATCAGACCGAGAACCAGTATTCCCAGCGGGTGCCGGTGTTTACCAAATTCATGCTGCCTATGATGAAGGGAAAGTACATCGCCTGCTGTGAAGGGGACGACTACTGGACCGACCCCCATAAGCTCCAGCGGCAGGTGGATTTTCTGGAATCCCACGAGGGATATTCCGCCTGCGTGCATAACACGATGGTCAAAAATATGACCAACGGCAAGGAATTCCTCAATTACCCGGAGGAAGACCGTGATCTGGGACTGGAGGACGTGATCAAGGGCGGTATGGCGTGTTACCACACCAGCTCGCTGATGTATGCGCGGCGTTTTGCCGAGAACCGTCCGGCGTTTCTGCGGATGCAGAAGGGCGTGGGCGATTATCCCATGAGCATTTATCTGGCGCTGGAAGGTAACATTCATTACTTCGGTGACTGTATGTCGGTCTACCGTTTCGGCGGCACAGGTTCCTGGACAAAAAAACTGGGCGACGACGCGCAGAAGAAAATCAAGAATCTCACCCGTCAGATCGATATGCTCCGAGCCGCGGACGAATACTCCGAAGGCAGACGGCATGAGGTCTTTGAAGAGCAGATAGCCCGGACGGAATTTGAGATGGCGCTGGAAAAGGACGATATCCAAGCGATTCGGTCCCCGGAATACCGGCGCTTTTACAATGAATACACCTTCAAGCACAAGGTGATGGTGAATCTGCGGCATTACTGCCCGCCGCTGTACGCGTTTCTGATGCGGTACAACAAGTTCTATGTAAAGGGAGAATGAGCGTGACCGGCGAAATGACTTCCAGAAAATCCTTCGGAAAGATCGTGATCCGCATTCCGAAGATCAGACTGACCAATGAGAATCTCATTAATTTCTTCCGCTATCTGGCGGCGTTTCTGGTGTTGCTGCCCTTTTTCCCGCCCGAGGGACTGGGCTTTACGGGACTGGGCAATATTCTGATGTGGATCAAGCGCTTGCAGGGAGCGGAGACGCTGGCGCTGTTTCTGTATGAATGCTATTTCTTTGTCAGAAATCTTCCCGCGATCAAGGATCGCCTCCGCAAGCAGTTTGTGATGTTTGGACTGGTGGTGGTGCTGTCCTTTTTGCAGCTTTTCAGCACATGGCACGGGGGCGGTCATATGGCTACCGCGTTTGAGCGAATCTATGTGCTGATGGGCGCGTATGTCATCTGTGATATCTTCATGCACCACACGGCACTGCGGTCCTTCCGCGTGCTGACGGCGGTGTTTGCGGCTGTCGCGGTGGTCAACTTCGCGGTGGTGCTGCTGAAATACGATACGATGGGCTTCCGCGAACAGGGCGACTACTGGCTTTTCGGACAGAAAAACGCCATTCGCAACATTGTCATTCCGTCCATCGCGTTTTCGTCCATTCTCGACCGCATCAATCATAAGAAATGCTCGTTCCTCACGCTGCTGCTTATGCTTTCGGGCGTGACGGTGCTGATTCTGGTGGACTCCAGTACGTCCATTGCGGTGATTGCGCTGTTTGCGGCGCTGCTGCTGTATCTCAACATTTCCAACTTTGAACTGTTCAATCTCAAGATGATCTCCATCATTTATATCGTGCTGGAAGTGATCATCGTATTCATGCGGCGCATTGATATTTTTTCCCATATCATTGAAAGCACGCTCAACCGCGACGTGACATTGACCAATCGCACGGTGATCTGGGACGCCGCGATGAAAGTGATCCGGCAGAAACCGATTTTCGGCGAAGGTCTGGTGGCACTGGAAAACAGCCATTTGACGATGGAAGGCTTCAAGGCGAGCCATGCGCACAACGCGCTGCTGGATATCACGCTGAAATGCGGTATCGTGGGCGCGGCGGTGCTGGTCACCATCGTGGTGCTGTGCATGATACAGCAGTTCCGTATGAAGCAAAGCTCGCTGGGGGCGATTCTGGGCATGACGCTCGGCGCGTTCCTGATTGCGGGCATTGTGGGAGAACTGTGGAACTTCGGTTTTTACACGGTTCTGTTTACGATGTATTACTTACCGGAAATCACCCAGCAGGTGGAATTCGGCAATATCTACACCAAGAAGCGATCGCTGCGGTTCAAGCTGCACGCGTGATTTTATTGGCTATTTCGGAGGCGGATGTATGAGCAATCAGACTAGCAGAAAGGGTTTTGTTTCCAATTTTATCTGGCGGCTGGCGGAGAGAAGCGGCGCACAGCTTGTCGCGTTTGTGGTATCGGTGGTGCTGGCGCGGATTCTCGACCCTTCCGTGTATGGCACGATTGCCTTGATTACCGTGTTTACCACGATTTTGCAGGTCTTTGTGGACAGCGGTCTGGGCAACGCGCTGATCCAGAAGAAGGACGCGGATGATGTGGATTTTTCCACGGTGTTTTATACCAATATCGTATTCTGTTCGGTTCTGTATGGGCTGATTTTCCTGTGCGCTCCGCTGATTGCGCGTTTTTACAACGATATGTCAATGGTCTGGCTGGTGCGTGTGCTGGGTCTGACGGTGCTGATTTCGGGCGTGAAGAATGTGCAGCAGGCGTATGTTTCGCGGAATATGCTGTTCAAGCGGTTCTTCTTTTCCACGCTGGGCGGCACGATTGTGGCAGCCGTGGCTGGTATCGTGATGGCGATGAAGGGCTTCGGCGTGTGGGCGCTGGTGGCGCAGCAGGTGATCAATCTGCTGATTGACACCTGTATTCTGTGGATTACCGTGAAATGGCGCCCCAAGAAGGTGTTCTCATGGGAGCGTCTGAAAGGGCTGTTTTCCTATGGCTGGAAGCTGCTGGTGTCGAGCCTGCTGGATACGGTTTACAACGATCTGCGACAGCTCATCATCGGCAAGATGTATTCCGGGGAAGATCTGGCGTTTTACAATAAGGGCAAGCAGTTCCCGAATCTGGTGGTCAACAACATCAACACCTCGATTGACAGCGTGCTGCTGCCGTCGATGTCGAATGTGCAGGATGACCGCGACCATGTAAAAAGCATGACCCGCCGTTCGATTACGGTGAGCATCTATACGATGGCGCCCATGATGATGGGCATCGCGTTTGTGGCGGAGCCGCTGATTTCGCTGCTGCTGACCGACAAATGGCTGCCCTGCGTGCCGTTTCTGCGGATTTTCTGCATCACCTATATGTTCCGTCCCCTGCACGCCGCCAATCTCAACGCGATCAAGGCGATGGGGAAGAGCGACCTCTTCCTCAAGCTGGAAATCGAAAAGAAACTGGTGGGAATGGCGCTGCTGCTTTCCACGATGTGGTTCGGTGTGATGGCGATGGCGTACAGTATGTTTGTGAGCAGCATTTGCAGCCAGCTCATCAATGCGGGACCCAACAAGAAACTGCTGGGATACGGCTATGCGGCGCAGATCAAGGATATGCTGCCGAGCATTCTGCTGTCGCTGGCGATGGGCGTGTGCATTTTCCCGCTCAAATATCTGCCGCTGCACAACGCGGTGATTCTGCTGATGCAGGTGACGCTCGGCGGTATCCTGTATCTGGTCGGCTCGAAGGTGTTCAAGCTGGAATCCTTTGAATATATAATGGGCATGGCAAAACCCATGCTTGCCAAAATCAAAAAATTCTGACGGCAGGAGAAAAGCGATCATGAAAACCATTCTGCTGACCAATCACTATCCGTCGCAACCGTATAAAATTGTGAGCGCGGAGGTTCCGGAGGGATTCCGGCTGCTTATGCTGAAAGAAAACTCGCAGGAATGTCTGGAACAAGCCGCGCCGGAAGCGGATTATCTGCTCGCGAGCGGGCGGGTGAAAATCACGCGCGAGGTGCTGGACAAGGCGGTCAACCTGAAAATGGTGCAGCGCACCGGCGTGGGACTGGATTCACTGGATCTGGACGCACTGCGGGAGAAGGGCATACCTCTCTATGTCAATGCAGGCGTCAATGCGGAAAGTGTCGCGGAGCATACGTTATTGCTGATGCTGGCGTGTCTGCGGCGGCTGCCGGAGATTCACCGCAACACGGCAAACGGCATCTGGAAGAAACAGGCGCAGGGCGTGAGAACCCGCGAACTCTCCCGACGCACGGTCGGACTGATCGGCATGGGCAGCATTGCCCGCACGCTGGTCGGACTGCTGAAGGGCTTCGGCGTGACGGTGCTGTATTACGACCCGTTCCGTCTGAGCGAAGACCGCGAAAGCGAACTGGGCGTGCGGTATACGGATATAGACACGCTGCTGAGGCAATCCGATATCGTGTCGCTGCACTGTCCGCTGACCGACGGGACGCGCCACCTGATAAACGCGGATACCCTTTCCGAAATGCAGGACGGCGCGATTCTGATCAATACCGCGCGCGGCGGACTGGCGGATACGGCGGCGGTTGCCGAAGCGCTCAAAAGCGGCAAGCTCGCTTTTGCCGGGCTGGATGTACACGAGCAGGAACCGATTGCCGCCGACAATCCCGTGCTGGGACTTGACAACGTCATTCTCACCCCGCATATCGGCGGTGTGACCTACGATTCCTTCCGCGCCATGATGCACGATGCCATGCGCAATATTGCCTTATACGACGCGGGACGGCTGGAGGAAATCGCGCCGTATCAGAAACAATAAAACGTTGAACCATTGAACCATTGAACCATTGAACACAGGGGAGGAGAAGGAATGGCAAATCTTTCGACGGATTTTCTGGCGTATCTGAGAGACAAGTCCGTGCAAATCAACGAGAATATCCTAGAAAAGGCGAAGGACTGCCTGTATGATTATCTGGCGGTGACAGAGGCTGGCGCACGTGCCAATCGCGACCGGTGGAGCGGGTATTTTGACCGTATGCCTAAGGGCGTCTGCCTGATCGAAGGGCTTCCGCTCCTGACCGACCGCAGTACCGCCTGTCTGATCAACGGCTTCAACGCGCACGCGCTGGAGCTGGACGACGGACAGCGGTTCGCCATGATTCACCTCGGCGCGGCAATTGTCACAGCGGTGGAAGCGGCGCGGGCGGAAAACGATCTGGCATATGAGGACGTGCTGCGGGGCATTATCATGGGCTATGAGGCTGCCTGCCGCGCGGCGCTGGCGATACAGCCTGCCCATAAGAAGAAGGGCTTCCATACGGCGGGTACCTGCGGCACGATCGGCGCTGCCATCGGCGCGGGATACGCGCTGGGCATGGACGACGCGCAGCTTCGCACGGTGCTGGACTGTGCCGTGGGCAGTGCCGCGGGAATGCTGGAAATGCAGGAGCAAGGCTCCGAACTCAAGCCCTACAATCTCGGTCGCGCCGCGCTGGACGGCGTGAACGCTGCCTATATGGGGTATTCGGGCTGGAAGGGTCCCGATGATATATTGGGCGGTGAACGCGGCTTCCTCGCGCTTTTTGCCGACGGGGGCAATCCCGCCAAGGCAACCGAAATCACCGATTATTTTGAAATCGAGCGTATCTATGTGAAACCCTATGCCGCCTGCCGCCACTGCCATTCGGCGATTGAAGCCGCGCTTACCCTTCGGGAACAGTGCGACCCGGACGAGATCGAGCGGATTGTGGTGGAAACCTACGGTCTGGCGGTCAGGGGACACGACCATACCGATATCGCGGGGACGTCCTCCGCCAAGCTGAGTATGCCTTACAGCGTGGCGGCGGCGTTGATACTGGGACGCGCGGATGTGGCGGCATTTGACTCCGACACTGTGGGGGACGAGCGGATTCTGGCACTTGCCCATAAGGTCAGTGTGGAGGAAAACCCCGAATTCTCCGCGCAGAGTGCGCAAAAGCGCATTGCCAACGTAATGATTTTCCGGAAGGACGGTTCGTTCTGTCAGCAGCGGGTGGATTATGCCAAGGGCGACCCGGAAAATCCGATGAGTCGTGAAGATATCCGTCGGAAGGCGGAGCAACTGCTGGGAAGAGGCGTTGCCTACGCGCTGGCGCTGCGAGCTTATCGGAAGGCGGAATTAACGAATAATTAGCGGAGCGAATGCGGAGCGAATGCGGAGCGCGGGGTGCAGGGGGTGAGCTCCCTGCCGGGTCAAGGGCAGCGCCCTTGCGGGGAACCGGGGGCAGCGCCACCGGCAGGCAGCA
>CAMJHU010000035.1 GCA_946405565.1 uncultured Clostridia bacterium | reverse complement strand
CACGACCTTGCCCTGCTCGACGATGATCATGCACTGACCGTCCGCGACGGCAATCTTGGAGCCGTTGGAGATGATGTTGTCGTTGCCCTTGGTATTGGAGGAACGGCTGCCGATCTGCTTTCTGCCGCGCAGCACGAGGGTATCCACCGGAATCGCGTCGCAATAGAAGAATTCTCTCCACTGGTCCGCCATAGCGCCGCCGGCGGCGCCTGACAATGCCTTAATCAGTCCCATAGTAATATGAAACCCCTTTCAATATTTTTATTTTTTTCCATCCGCACATCCGCGCAGATGCTTGATATGTATCTGACGAAAGCGGCATCCAAAACGCCTTACTTCTGTTTAAAAACCTCGCTGTCGCTCTGTACCGAATAGGGATTCTTGTTGGGTCTGCTCTCGTCGGGCAGGTTGCCCATCGCGTTGCCCCATACGACTACGACCGTGACAAACACCACATAGCCCAGCCACAGTCCGAGCGCCACCCAGAAAACCCACATCGGCCAGTGCAGCAGATAATGCGCCGCCAGCAGTCCCCACGCGGGTATCGACCAGCCGATATGCGCCACCAGCGACGCAAACAACGCGCTGAAGAATCCGCCGATGCCGCTGCCTCTCTGAATGCCTCTCGGCTGAATTTTGTTTCTGCCGTACAATCCGTCGCCCATCATAATCGCTCCTTTTCCATTAGCGGTTATTTACAATATACCATAATCCTTTGCAAAAGTCAAATATATTTCCACATATTTACACTTTGGCAATGACCCTGCCGCAGCACAGAATACTGTCTGACGCGCTGTACGGCTTGGGCGGATAATGGGGATTGAGGGAAAGCAATTCGCCCGTACCCAGTTTTTTGATGTAACTCTCGCCGTTGAGTACAAAAATACCGATCTCCCCGATCTCCACCGACGGCTGACGCGCCACCAGTACGCGATCGCCGTCGCTGAATTGCGGCAGCATGGAATCGCCGCTGACCCGTACAATAAAATCTCCCCGGCGATGCTCCGGTGTATCCGCAATCTCCATTTCCTCTTGCGCCGCTTCGTCCAGCGGATTGCCCAGACCTGCCGACACCGGAATCAGATAAAAAGGGCGCCGTAGTATTCCCTGCTGATTAACCCCCGCACACTGAGAAACAATCCGCTCATATTCCATCATCAGCACCGTCTGAAGCAGTTCCTGCCCATAACGATCCATGGAGCGGTATTTTTCGAGCGCCAACCACTCTTTTTTGGTCAGCCGTGCGCCGCTGACGCCGACCTGAGAATCGGTTGACTCCACCAGTCCCAGCGCCTCATCCAGCGAACAACGCAGCACCAGACAGATCGCCCGCGCGGTCATCAGTGTGGGATTGCGATTGGTTCCCGCTGTAATCTTGCTGAGGGTACTCCTGGGTACACCCGATTTTTCCGACAATTCATCCACCGTCAGACGGCATTCCTTACGACGTTTATTGATGTACTCGTTAAAGGTCATTTGAATCCCTCATTTTGATTTGATAAGGTCATCATATCACATTATATGGATTGTGTCAAGTTGAAATCATTCCCTTTATGGAATTTGTCCCAAAAAGTCGCACTTGACAAATTCCCACAAAGCCAGTATAATAGACTTAAAGTTCCTCAAAAGGAAATTTATCGCGCGAATAAAATCCAAATAAGGAATTTAAGTAATGAGAGGAACGATCCGTTTATGAAACTACCGCTCAATCCCTATGAGCGATTTGAAATCACCGGCCGACTGCCGTCCCGAAAACACCATGTCGAATGGTATCGGACGCCGTCGGGAGAGGAGAACCTAAATGTCAAACTTCAACCGTTGTATCCACTGCGGCGCCCATATTTACCGCGACAGAAAAATGTGTCCCATTTGCGACGAAAAGCTCCGTTTAATCCGAAAAATCCGGCGCATCGTCTTTGAAATCCGACGTCAGGCACAAAGGGAGGCAAACACGCATGAGCAAAAGCAAATTATCTGTGGAAAAAACACCTCAAACGCAGCAGGCAAATCCATCGCACAAGGCATTGCAACCCCAAAAACACAAAAAAATGAAGGTCATACTGGGTCAGTATCTCCGGCAGAAAACGGAATGCGAGTATCTGTACGAAAAAATCCGGAGCAAGCGCGAGGATATGCAGACGCTCAAAGCCGTGACCGCCGACAGCGTGGCACGGCACGGCAATGAGGTTTCCGATTATGTGGAAAAAGCCATCGAACAAATCGACGGCTTAATCACGTATTACGCAAAGATGGTGGTGCAGCGTGAGGAATCCGAACGGCAGGTTCTGTCTATGATAGAACGGATTTCCGATTCGGACGCTTATCTGGTGATATATCTGCACTATATTCAGGGGGTGTCGTTTGAGGAAATCCCTCAACGGCTGTTGATCTCCCAGCGCAGTATGTGGAACCGATACAGAACCGCGTTGGATTTCCTCTGTGCTGATCCGGATAATACGGCGGACTAGGTACGCAGGGAAATTGGCTCATCCGGCTTTGGATTCGCTTTCTCATTTCTTCCGCAGTCCGAAGGTCTTTTCCAATGCGTTGGCAAGCGCCCGCGCAATGGTCTTGGGATGATCCATAATCCATCGGGCGCTGGAAGATTTGTCGTGAAACTCCACCTCCGCCAGAATACTGACCATGCCGTAATTGGAAGGATCACGCACATCGGTATAGCCGGTTTTGTCAAACGCCAGCATACCGTTGACTACATTGGGCGACACGGTGGAGCCTCTGGGCGTGACCTTGCTTAGTTCGTTCACAACGTTCTGCGCCAGACGCTTGCTCTGGGCACTGCCCGGAAAATAGAACCCCATGGGTCCGTAGTGACTCGAATTCACCTTGGGGTCGGCGTTGCTGTGAATCGCCAGATATACGTCCGCCTTCCGCAGATACGCGTCATAGGCTCGTCCGTGCGATTCGAGCGGCATGGAAACCGGCGCGGTATACACGCTGCACACATACTCCTTCTGGAGAATGCTTTTGAGTTCCTTTGCCACGCGGTACATCTGTTCCTGCTCATTGGTAGAACGAACCGCGTAAGCGTTGTGTACCTGACGCGAAGGCGAAAGGTAAATCATGGGCGTGCCGCCGTTCTGGAAATTCTTTGCCGGAATCTCGGTGTAAATGTCGGAAACCGACACCTTCAGCCGGGAAATCCAGACGGTCTTTCCGTTGAGTTTGAAGGAATACCATGTGATATCATGGGAATCGTTTTGCCAGTCGGTGACGATATATCTCGCGTCCCGCACGACGGTTCCCATTTTCGCGTGATTACTACCCGGCGCACTATGCACCGAGGTCTTCTGCTTCACCGTGATGGTACGCTGAATATACCGCTTGCCGTCATCCTGTTTGGGCTTGGACGTGGAGGTGGCAGCAGTGGTCTTCTGTGTACTGGAGGCGGTTGTGGAAACCGTCGCTTGCGTGGTCACGGGTACCTCGACAATCTGCGCGTAGCTGCTCACCACCCAGCCCTTGAGCTTGGAGGTGAACTGTATCTGATACCACACTTTTCCGTTGGACGCCTTCTTGGAGCCGAGATAGACATAGGTTTTGCCCTTGGACGTCTGCCCCAGTTTCGTGGAGGACTGTCCCGCTTTGGCACGGACATTAAGCGGCGTACGAAGAATTTTGACCATTTTCTGCGTAGGCGTTTTTGTGGTGGTCGTAGTAGGTTTTTCGGTGACGGTTGTCGTGGTAGTCGTAGGCACCGTGGTAGTCGTAACCGTGGTAGTCGTAACCGTGGTAGTCGTAACCGTGGTAGTCATGGTTGTTGTTTTTTCGACGGTTGTCACCGTCGCCGTCGTCACGGACGGCTTTTCCGTCACCGTCGTCGCGACGGTCGAAGTGGCGGAAGGCTTTTCCGCGGTGACAGATGTCGCGGCGGGTTCCGTCGGGGCAGCCGTGGCGGAAGTGGTAGTAGTAGGTTTCGCGGTCGTGGTGGTGGTAGTCGTAGGCTTCACGGTCGTGGTGGTGGGATCGGGGATTTTGACCAATTTGCCGTAGCCGCTGCTGATCCAGCCTTTTTTTCCGTCGGCTAGCTGAATCTGATACCACACCCGCCCGTTGGATGCCTTCTTGCTGCGAAAATAGGGGAATGTCTTGCCTTTGCCCACCACCCCGATTTTCCGATAGGACGTTCCCGCGTCACTGCGCACGTTGACCGTGCCGTTCGTGACCTTGACAACGGTTTTCGCCCCTGCCGGTATCGCGAAGCATACCCACAGCAGCATGACCAGAATGACTGCCGCCAACAGACGCGGCTTTTTCCTGTTTTTCACGTTTTTCCTGCCTTTCCTGATGTTGCATCATCACGCATCCCTGTTTCCTTGTTCGTAGTATTCGCTTTTATTATAAAAGAATGAAAAAAAGTTGTCAAGTCAAATGTCCCCAGTGTTCACAGCAAGAGGAAGACTCTGATGTTCTAACCTCCTCTGTTATATTCGGCTGCGGCAAGGAATCTGTGACATTCATATCATGTTTTTTCTCAAAAAATAATCTGGCGTATACCACTCCCGCTTTTTGTGGAATGGATATACGTCGGTTATTTTTGTAAGTCTGTTTTTTCGGGGTTCCTTTTGGGTATCCGCCCAACCCCGTTGTGTATCTTGGCGCGATTCGCCCGGCAGCACGTTGTGCTGCCTGCCGGGACGCTGTCCCGGTCCCTGCAAGGGCTACTCGCCCTTGACCCGCCAAAGGGACTCGTCCCTTTGGAATCCCCGCCGCTGCGCGGCTAATTGCGTACTGCTTCGTTTATTTCAGGTACCGTTTGATAAACTGCTCTTCGTCCTGTTCAATCATACGCCTTGCCAGCTCGTCCGCCGTCTCGATCAGCACCCGCTGAAACGCGCACTGCTCCGGCGACACCTCTCCCATATCCCCGCATTGCTGATAATTCAGACACGCGCAGTCATTGACGCACCGTTCCTTCAGCGCACAGTCCCCGCAGAACGACGGCTTGACCAGACTGCGCCGGTGAATGGATTTCCGCGTCTCCTCGTCAATACCGGTCGTCACATCACCGATGCAAAACGCCGCCAGTCCCCCGAACTGAATACACGGGTAAATCGCGCCGTCCCAGTCGATATAGAGCTTCCGGTAGCCGAGATGGCACACATGACAGGACTTTTGCTGGGTAATGCTCCGGATTTTCTCGTCAAATCCGTTGAAGGAAATCTGTTTTCCTTCCCGGAACGCGGCAAACACATAGTCCGCAATCAAACGAAGCTGCCGCCCCAGTTCGTCCATACTGTCATCGTCCCACCCTGCCTCCGGACGGGAATCGAGCGCCAGATTGACCTGACTGATACCCTTTTCATAAAGCGAAATCACCGATTCCGCCGCCTGTTCCACGTAGTCCGCCGACAGCGTCGCCATGATGAACGTATTTGGCTGATAGTGCATCAGCAGTGCAAGCTTTTCGTCCAGCAGCGCCAGACAGTCCCGCCCGTCGGGATACAGCCGGTTGACCCGGCTCATCAGCCCATCGTGAGACAAGGCAATTTTGATAGCATTGTCGCGGGCAAAGGTCAGAAATTCCTCATCCAGCAGCAGACCGTTGGTGGTCATATTGTAGGTAAATTGCTTGGCGGGATACAGCGTTCTGACCCGCTCCACACAGCGGTAAATCAGTTCCTTCCGCAGCAGCGGTTCCCCGCCGAAGAAGGAAATCCCGCCCTGCGGCTGATCGTCCCCCGTCAGCAAATCCACCGCCGCCAGCGCGGTTTCCTCGGTCATAAAGACATTCTCATGCGTTTCAAAGCAGTAGCGGCACCGGAGATTGCATTGCTTGGTGAGAATCAAAGTGCCTGTCATCGTGACGACCCGTCTTCCGGAACATATACCACATCGCCGTCCAGCGTGAATCCGGATTCGGTCTGCCCGTCGTCTGCGGGATCTACCCGCACCTTGCCATCCAGCGGCAGCTCGCTCCCGGTGGAATCATCCGACGGCGACACGTCCGAGGGCGTGACACAGGAGATGTCGCCGTCTATCACCATATTCCCGTCATACTGCGGCGTACAGGCGGTCATGCTTCCCAGCAGCGCCGCTCCCAGCGCACCCGCCGCGCATTTCTTCAAAAGGCTATGCGCGGAATAGCCCGCTTCGTACTGTTCTGTCTTCTTTAATTTCATACGATAAACCTCCTTTTTTGGTTTCCGTCTATATAACCGCCGAATTGCCCAAAAGGTTGGCTTTCGGGCGGTATGAATACAAAAAAACCCGATGTACATCCGGTATGGAACGTACATCGGGTTCGATGGAAACATTACACGGGGTGAACCTTGGCTTTGAGGTCGGCATGTGCGGAGTCAATGCCGTACTTCTCGTCGCGGCGCTTCTTGAAGAACTTCGTCGCCACCTGACCGAAGCAGGCGTAGGAGAGAACGTCCTCTTCCTGTTCGAGATATTCGGTCATCTCGCCGCGCAGCTTGTCGAGTTCGGGTTCCAGCAGATCAGCGGGACGGCAGTCGATGGGTTTGCTGTCGCCGATAATCTTCTTGCGGAAAGCAGGGTCAATCGCTACCGGCGTTCTGCCGTAAGTACCCTGCACCAGCCCTTTGAATTCGTTGGAGGTCATCTTGTAGCGCTCGCCGCAGATGACATTCAGCACCGCCTGTGTGCCGACAATCTGGGAAGTAGGCGTGACCAGCGGCGGATAGCCCGCGTCCTCACGCACACGCGGCACTTCGTTGAGCACGTCGGGGAGCTTGTCGAGCTGTCCGGCTTCCTTGAGCTGCGACACGAGGTTGGAAAGCATACCGCCCGGCACCTGATAGAGCAGCGTCTTGGAATCGACTTCCAGCACCTTCGGATTCATCAGCCCGCTTTCCAGATACTTCTGCCGCAGGTTTTCGACATAATCGCGGATTTTGGCGAGCAGGTTGAGGTCCAGACCGGTGTCGTACTCGGTGCCTTGCAGCGCGGCGACCATGGATTCCGTCGCGGGATGGGACGTCCCCAGCGCCAGCGGCGACATCGCGGTATCCACCACGTCCACGCCCGCTTCGATGCCCTTGAGCAGGCTCATCGAGGCAAGTCCGGAGGTGTAATGGGTGTGGAGCTGAATCGGAATCTTGACGGTTTCCTTGAGCGCCTTGACGAGATCGTAGGTGCCATAGGGAGTGAGAAGTCCCGCCATATCCTTGATGCAGATGGAATCCGCGCCGGCGTTTTCCAGCGTTTTGGCGTACTTGGTGTAATAGTCCAATGTAAAGACCGGACCGGTCGTGTAGGAAATACATCCCTGCACATGACCGCCGTATTTCTTGGCGGCATTGATGGATGTTTCGAGATTGCGGATATCGTTGAGCGCGTCGAAGATACGCATGATGTCAATGCCGTTGTCGATGGATTTCTCCACGAAGTATTCGATGACGTCGTCGGCATAATGGCGGTAGCCCAGCATATTCTGACCGCGGAAGAGCATCTGGAGCTTGGTGTTGGGACAGGCCTTGCGAATCGTGCGAAGGCGTTCCCACGGGTCTTCCCCCAGAAAACGTAGGCAGGCGTCAAACGTCGCGCCGCCCCAGCATTCGAGCGAATGGAAGCCCACCTTGTCCAGATCGGCAAGCATGGGAATCATTTCCTCGGTGGTCATGCGGGTGGCAATCAAAGACTGATGCGCGTCGCGCAGAACAGTTTCAGTTATTTTAATCTGTGGCATAATGGTGTTCCTCCCGCCCGGATCAGCCCAACGAGACAAGGGCGCCGCCGGATTCAACCGTCTGACCCTTGGTGACATGAACCGCAACTACCTTGGCGTCCTTGGGCGCTACAATGGCATTCTCCATCTTCATGGCTTCCAGCACAATCAGCGTGTCGCCCGACTTCACGCTGTCGCCCACCTTGACCTTGACATCCAGCACGGTGCCGGGCATGGGCGAATTGACGGGTTCACCGCCTGTCGCGGCAGGAGCAGGAGCAGCAGCCTTCGGTGCAGGCGCGGGAGCGGCAGGAGCGGCAGCAGGGGCAGCAGCAGCGCCTTCGCCCACTTCCTCCACCTGTACGTCATAAGCGACGCCGTTGACGGTAATCTTCAAGTTTTTCATGGGAATATTCCTCCTGAACCGATGTTAAATAAGATAAAAGCAGATTTTATAAAAAATATAAAATTACAGTTGAATATTGGAATGCTTCTTGGGCATACGCGTGACCTTCTTGGAGGCGAGCATTTCGAGCGCCATTGCCACCACACGGCGGGTATCCGAAGGGGCGATCACGTCGTCCACATAGCCGCCTTCTGCCGAAGCGGCAGGCGAAGCCAGCGTATTCTTGTATTCCTCCACCATTTCCCAGCGCTTTTCGGCGGGATTCTGCACGCCGCGGAGTTTATCGCTGTACATAATCGCCGTGTAGGTTTCGGGTGCCAGCGGAGCGATGACCGCGTTGGGCCATGCCACGGTAAGATCGGCATTGGCGGCTCTGCCCGCCATCGAGACAAATGCCGGACCATAGACCGAACCGACAATCACCGCGATTTTGACGGTTGTCGCCTCGGCATACGCGTGGGCAACCTTCGCCGCGTCGCGCACGGATTCAAAGCCGTAGGTATCCACCAGCGATACCAGCGGGATGGAAAACGCGTCACAAAATCGCACAAAGCGCGCCAGTTTCGCGGCACTGTTGGCGTCAATCTTGCCGCCGTCGTTTCGGCTTCTGGAAGCGACAATACCCACGGTATTGCCCTGAATGGTCGCCAGACCGGTCAGCACGCTGCGTCCGAACTTGGGCTGCAAATCCAGCAGGCTGCCCGCGTCGATCACGCCGGTGGTGATGTGGGAAATAATGCGCGTATCGGTGCCGATCGCGGCGGACGCGGCGTTCAGCTCCTCGCCCGTGACCGTCGGCTCCGCGTAGTCGGCAACCGGGACGGTACCCAGATTGTTGGAGGGCAGCATGGTGATGAGCTTACGGGTCTGCCGAAGCGCGTGGGGGATGTCCTTGGCAAGCATATGTACGCTGTCGGCGGCATCCTCGGTCTTTTTCTCCCGTCCGTTGGTCTCAATGCCGAAATCCGCGCCCTGCGCCGCAATCACGATATCCGCGCTCGCGGCGATCAGCGCGTTGGTTCCCACGCAGGTTCCCGCGATGACGGAAATCTGCGGCACCACGCCTGACAGACTGCTGCTCCACAGCAGCATATCGCCGTAGGCAGCCAGAATCTTGCCGCCTTCTTGGAGGCGTGCGCCCTGCGAATCAAAAATGCCGACCACGGGGGCGCCGGTCTTGGCGGCGAAATCGTAGATTTTCTTGATTTTGCCCGCCTGCGCCTTGGAAATCGCGCCGCCCGCCACGTCGCCGTCCTGGGCGAACGCGTAGACCGGCAGACCCTCGACGGTGCCGTAAGCGGTCACAACCTCCGCCAGTCCGCCCTCGGACTTGACCAGCGTGTCAAATTCCATCATGGAACCTTCGTCAAAGAGCATGGAAAGGCGCTTGTAAGCCACTGTCTCGCGGACGGCAGCTTTCATTTCCAGCACCTTTTGCATTTTACTTTCTAAATTCACTCTGCAAAACCCCCTGAAATTTTCAGGAATCTGAAAGATTTAACTTGATAGCACTTTCTTCTGA
>CAMJHU010000034.1 GCA_946405565.1 uncultured Clostridia bacterium | reverse complement strand
TCACCTATCAGTGGCAGCTTTCCGACAATGAGGGCAGGACGTGGAAGGATACCGACGTCACCGACAGCACGTATACCGCTACCATGACGGATGCCATTGACGGATGCCGCATACGCTGTGTAATTACCGACGCGTATGGGATTTCCGTCAACTCCGACGCTGCCCTCATACGAATGGCGCGTCTGGGCATTGTCCGTCAGCCCGAATCCGCCACCGCCAAAGACGGCGGCACCGTGACCTTTACCGTGGAAGCCGAAGGGGAGGGCGTCACCTGTCAGTGGGAGATTTCGGACGATGCGGGTGCATCGTGGCAGCCCACTTCCGTGACAAGCGATACCTACACCGATACGCTGAGTGACAGGACCGACGGACGCATGGTTCGCTGCGTCGTGACCGATTCCTACGGCAACACCGTCACCTCCGACGCCGTTTCCATGAAAATCGCCGTTCTGACCATTACGGAGCAGCCGGTTTCCGCCAGCGGCAAGGACGGCGATATCGTGTCGTTTACGGTCACCGCCGAGAGCGACGGACTGACCGACGAACTGACCTATCAGTGGCAGACTTCCGACAATCAGGGCAAAACCTGGCAGCGCACGTCCGTGACCGGCGATACCTATACCGATATGCTCGACGACCGGATCGACGGCCGCATGGTCCGCTGCGTGGTGAAGGACCGGTACGGCAACACCGTCACCTCCGACGCCGTTTCCATGAAAATCGCCGTTCTCATCGTCACGGAGCAGCCGGCTTCGGTCGTTGCCAAAAAAGGCGACAAAGTGACCTTCTCCGTCAAGGGAGAAGGTGAAGGTCTGACCTATCAGTGGCAGACTTCCGAGGATGAAGGGACGCTGTGGCAGAGCGTCTCCGCCACAAGCGACACCTATACCGTCACCCTCACCGCCGACAATAACGGTCAATGGGTGCGCTGCGTGATCACCGACAGGTTCGGCAGTACCGTGATCACTGAAGCCGCCTCCATGAGCATTTCCAGCCTCGCCATTACGGAACAGCCGGTTTCTGTCACTGCCAAAAAGGGCGACAAAGTGACATTCTCCGTCGCGGCGGACGGTGACGACCTCACCTGTCAGTGGCAGTTCTCCGACGATGCCGGCAAGACATGGCAGGACGCCGACGCCACCGGACTTGTTTTCACCGATACGCTGGGCGAGCAGAACAACGGGCGGCGGATGCGGTGTGTGGTGACCGACAAGTACGGCAACACCGTCACCTCCCAGACCGTCACCATGAAAATGGCGACCCTCACCGTCACCCGGCAGCCCGAATCCGTGATCGGCAAAAAGGGCGACGCCGTGGCGCTGACCGTCACCGCCAAAGGGGAAGACATCGCTTATCAGTGGCAGATGTCGGACGACGCGGGCAAGACATGGCGGGACAGCAAGGGTATCGAAGCGACCTATCGCACCACCCTCACCGATACCAACAACGGACGGTATATGCGCTGTGTCCTCACCGACACATACGGCAACACTGTCACCACGGACGCGGTTTCCATGAAGACAACCAGCCTGACCGTTGTGCGGCAGCCGGTTCCGGTCACTGTCCGGAAGGGCGACGCCGTGGTGTTCACGCTGGAGGTCAACGGGGAAGACGTCACCTATCAGTGGCAGCTTTCCGACGATGCGGGCAAGACGTGGCGAAACAGCAAGGGTACCGAAGCAACCTATCAGGATACCCTCAGTGACAAAAACAACGGACGGTATGTCCGCTGCGTCGTCACCGACAAGTACGGCAACACCGTCACTTCGGACGCGGCTTATATGAAAATCACCAGTCTGGCGATTACCGGTCAGCCGGCTTCCGTGACCGCCAAGAAAGGCGCGTCGGTATCGTTCACCGTGACCGCCAACGGTCCCGGCATCACCTATCAGTGGCAGTACTCCGACGATCAGGGCAAGACATGGCAGCAAAGCTCTCTCTCCGGCGCCACTTACAAGACCACCCTCACCGACAGTCGCAACGGGCGCTATGTGCGCTGTATTGTAACCGACAAGTACGGCAATTCCGTCACCTCCCAATCCGCCTCCATGAAAATCAAATAACCTTCCCCGCCCCCGCGCATCCCGTCATCCGACGGTGCGCGGGGGCATTGTGTCCGTGTCAGATGGACATCAAAACCCGGTTTTATACTTTGCCCAAAGATTTTTGCCGGATATGCAGCATTTTTTCCAAAAAAGCACTTGACAATATCTGCCTGTTTGTGGCATAATAGAAGCAGACAAAAGAATATGATCCGCGGGGGTGCTGTGTTGCGGCTGAGACGGTGTCATGTCCCACAAAGGACACGCCGAACCCTTTTTTACCTGATACGGATAATGCCGTCGAAGGAAGCCGGTCATACGGAATTATCCGTTGTTTCAGATGGAGATTCGCAGGGCTTTCGCGGTACGGGACGGTACTCCCACGGCGGAAGTCTGTTTTTTTGATCGCAAAATCCATTTTTTCAGGAGGTTGTCTGGTTATGGATATCAAGACAAATACCAAGAATTTCCGGCTGGTTTTCAGCGGGCTGATGGTGGCAATCGCCACGGTGCTGAGCCTTTTCAAATTTGAACTGCCCTTCGGCGGTTCCATCACCATTTTCAGTCTGGTGCCGCTGGTGCTGGTGGCGCAGATGTATGGCTTGGGCTGGGGCTTTTTGGCTGCCACGGTCTACGGCTTTATCCAGATGGTGCTGGGGCTGGACAATTTCGCCTATGTCAGCGGTCCGGCGGCGTACGCGATGGTCTTCCTCTTTGACTATGTGCTGGCATTTTCCATGATGGGACTTTCCGCTGTGACGCGCAAAATTCAGTCCAGAAGCGTCGCGGCTGCACTGGGCGCCCTGCTGGGCTGTCTGCTGCGGTTTCTCTGCCACTTTGTATCCGGCTGCACCGTATGGAGAGAATACGCGCAGGGATGGGAAGCGCCTGCCTTCATCTCCGACGGTCTGCTTTCACCGGCACTGCTGCCCTATACCTACTCCTTCACCTATAACTGCATCTACATGGTGCCCGAAACCATTCTCACGGTGATCGGCAGCGCGATTTTCTGCACGATTCTCTTCGAGGTCATGAAAATCGACGTCAACGCCAAGCTGGAGAAGTAAATGTTAATGCGTAATGCGGAATGATGGAATATCGCAGTCCGGACGGTTTTTTCGATTTTTTCGGGAAAGCCGTCCGGCTTTTTTCTTTTTTTGGCTGGATTTTCCGACGGAACTATGCTATAATACGCTTGTAAAGGAATCTATGATCGGGAGGCGAAGGGTCTTTGGGGGCATTTTTTTCCTATCTGCTGCTGGCAGTGCTGGGTCAGAACATCCTGCTTGACCGTGCGGTGGGTCTGGAACAGATGATCACTGCCGCCCGTCATCGACCGTGGCTGTGGCGGCTGACGGGTCTGGTGGGCGTGTGTACGGTGCCGGGCGTGATGATGGCGTGGCTGTTTTCGCGGCTGGTCACGGGGCGGGTTGCCTATGTGCTGCTGGCGGTGCTGTATCTGCTGCTGTGCGGGGGCGTGTATTTTGCCGCCGACCGGCTGCTGCTCCGCTTCCGTCCGGAAACCCATGACCGCTGGGCTCCGATATTGCCCCATGCTCTGATCAATGCCGCCGCGGTAGGCACGCCGCTTTCGGTGCTGACGCAGGGCATCCCGCATTGGTACGGCGCGCTGGGTTTCGGTTTCGGCGGAGCGCTGGGACTGGGGCTGGCGGTGGTGCTGGTGCTTAACGGGACGGATTTGCTGGATTCTCCGGGCATTCCCGCCGCCTTCCGGGGAACGCCCGCGCTGCTGATTTACATCGGCATCCTGTCGCTGGGGTTCTGCGCGTTTTTCTGACGCTGTCCCAATTAGCGGAGCGGGGGAGTCGAGGGGGGCGAGCCCTCCTCGCGGGTGCAGGGCAGGAGCCCTGCTGGGGACTGGGGCAAAGCCCCAGAAGCGCCGCTTTAGCGGTGCGAGCAAGACCAGCCACGACCCGCGACAGGGTTGGGCGAATCCGGAAAAACCAATCCTATCCCAATATACCAACCCCGCATTTAATGAATAGTGAATAACGAATAAGGAATGATGAGACATGCAATGGATAGCCACTCACATTTACACCACCACCGAAGGCATCGAGCCGCTGTGCGGACGGCTTTACGCGGTGGGACTGAACGGCGTGCAGATTCAGGACGCCGCCGACTTCAATGATTTTATCGAAAATCAGACGCAGTACTGGGATTATATCGACGAATCGCTGGAACCGCTGAAAAGCTGTGAAACCTGCGTGACCGTGTATCTCACCGACGACGCTGACGGACGGGAACTGCTCTCCCACATCCGCGGGACGGTTGCCGAACTCAAGGCGCTGGACACCGACGGCGTTTTCGGACGGCTCACCATCGAACTCAGCGGTATGAATGAAGAAGACTGGGCAAACAACTGGAAGCAATATTACAAACCCTTCACGCTGGGGGAAAGGCTGCTCATCAAGCCGGAATGGGAAACCCTCGACGCCGCGCAGACCGAAGACAAAGTGGTTCTGAGCATAAACCCCGGACATCTCTTCGGCACCGGCACCCACCATTCCACCCGTCTGTGCATGACGGCACTGGAGCAGTATGTCAGACCGGGCGACCGTGTGCTAGACCTGGGCTGCGGGAGCGGTATTCTGTCGATCCTGTCGCTGCTGCTCGGCGCCGCCGAAGCCACAGCGGTGGACATCGACCCGGCAGCGCCCGCGACCGCCATGGAAAACCTCGCGCTCAACGGTCTGGACGCGTCGCGCTACCGCGTGCTGGTGGGCAACGTCATTGACGACGAGGCATTGCGGGAAACCGTCGGTGGGAATTATGACGTGGTGGTTGCCAACATCGTGGCGGATGTGATTATCGCCATGAGCCCCACCGCCTATGCGCAGACCCGATCGGGCGGCACTTTCATCACGTCGGGCATCATCGGACCGCGGGGCGACGAGGTGAAGCAAGCGCTTTTGGCGGCAGGCTTCGAGATCACGGCAGTGCGGGAGGAAAATGACTGGCTTTGCATTACCGCTAAAAAGCACTGAGCTTTTTTGTAGGCATTGGCTGTATCTAACAGAAATTTTCCCAAAAATTTGAGCGATGTTGTTTGACCTTTCCTTACCTCTGACATTTGGTGAATGTCACCAAACGCGTAAAAATCGGTATAATCTGTGTAGTGAGGTACATACGGAGGGATTTCTATGTTTACCAACAGATCACCGGACGGAAAGAATAACGTAAGCGGCAAAAACATCGCCTGTATGAGAAAAAAACAGAATCTCTCTCAGCGGGAACTGGCGGAGCGCCTTCAGCTGATGGGCTACGACATGGACAAAAACGCCATTCAGCGGATAGAATCGGGGCAGCGGTTTGTCACCGATATCGAGATTCAGGCGTTTGCCAGTGTGTTTGGGGTGGAAATACCGCTGCTGTTCGATGAGGAACCGAAAGATTAACCGCGTAAGGAAGACATCCCGAAAAAAAGAAGCCGCGCTGTCAGCGAAATGGGTTGACAGCGCGGCTTTTGACCTATATAATTGGAGTACAATCAGTACAATTGCTCAATCAGCCATGATTTGGCTTGGGTCAGCACTTTTTTATCATTGGTGAATTTGAAGGTCTTGATCGCCAGACTGTAATCCGCCCAGATGAAGCGTTCGATTTCGGAGGGCTGGATGACCACATCTTCGCCCGGCATTTCCGCCACAAAGAAAACCACCTGTTTGACAATACGCCCTTTGGGATGATACTCGCTGATGGTGCGGAATCCGTCCAGCAGCCGGACATTGAGACCGGTTTCCTCGCGAACCTCGCGCGTAGCGGTTTCGCGCTCGGTTTCGTGCATCTCCATATGCCCCTTGGGAAATCCCCAATTGTTCCCTTTGCGGTTTTTGACCAGCAGGTATTCCACATTTCCGCTGTGACGACGGAAGATGACCGCCCCGCAGGATTTTTCATAGAGACAGGTCATGCGCGAAAGTCGGCTGCCAAACCGTCCCTCCAGCACCTCTCGTATCATGGGGGCGAAGAGCATCACCCCGTCGGCGGCGCATATGTAATATGACACGCCGTCGATCTCCGCATTGGCCATAATCTTTACGCAAA
This sequence comes from uncultured Clostridia bacterium, assembly GCA_946405565.1. Taxonomy (GTDB): domain Bacteria; phylum Bacillota; class Clostridia; order Oscillospirales; family Acutalibacteraceae; genus RUG762. The sequence goes on along the minus strand of CAMJHU010000034.1, from coordinate 3,603 downwards.
TCACAGATTGCCCCGCAAATTCGCCGTTTCTGTCAAACACCAGTGCCGGATGCGGACTTCTGGCGCCGCATTCCCCGGTTTCACCGGCGGGCAGCCCCGGAATCATGATCTCGCGCCCGGGGTAAACCGTATAGCACTGTTCCCCGCTCGCACCCGAAAACACACCGTCCGGCATGATACGCACGTTGATAATATCGCCAAGCAAAATACAACCTCCATTCCTGAGAGGAAACGCAGGGGACATCCCTTCTCGCCGATTTCCTCTGATTTGTGACAACAGTTATATTTTACTCCGTTTGATGAAAATTACAAGTTCTTCGCGCGATAGTTTTTATTAAATTTACTAATTGGTCAATTGACACAATTTTCCTGTGTGGTTTATGACGCGCAGGAACCATCACCTTCTGGGAGGAATCTTTTCATGATGCTTCAGGTTTCAGCAGGAGCGCTGACAGCGCTCATCTTTATCATGCTGGTATGTTTTGTGCTGCCCATTGCGCTGTTCGGGGCGTTTTACCGGCTGTCGGACAGCACGCTGCGTATGTTTCTGGTAGGCGCCGGCACGTTTTTCACCGTCAAATTCGTGGCGGAACTGCCGGTGAATGCCATTCTGGAACATTACTGGCCGCTGGCGTCCCATCCCTGGGTGCAGGGGGCATATCTGCTCGGATTCTGCCCGCTCGCCTTTGTGGGAATCAATTACGCTGCCCTGCGCATTTTCGGCAGAGATATCCGCGCCACCGGTCACGCCCTCATGAACGCTACGGGCTACACGGCACTGCAGAATATGGTGGAAGCCGGCGCTGTCAGCGCTATGTATTTTATCACCCTGTGGGGCATCCGCTCCGCTCACACCCCATATACCGTGGTGAGCGACGGCGATTACATCAGCATGACCGATGTGGTCAGCAAATCCAGCCTGGTTACCGAAACCATTTATGCCGAAATGCAGGAACTTTGTGCCACGCCTACGATGTACTTTGTCTCCATGTGTCTGGAACGGCTGTGGCTGATTGTGGTTTACAGCGCGGTGATACTGGTCATCTGGCTGGCGGTTCGCAAGAGCGTTTCCGCTGCCGGGACATGGCTCCTGCTCGCGGCGGCGCTGGGAATGAGAGGACTTGCCGGTTTGCCGAACGTGCTGGCGGCGCTGGGTACACTCAAAGCAGGCGCCGGGTCCGCGCTGCTCATCGCCGCGATTCTGCTTATCGACGTGGCAGCCGCCGTGGTTTGCTGGAGAAAAATGACGGACGAATAGGGACGCAGCGCGCCCTGCGCTATTCGTTTTCAAAGTTGTTTTGCCTGCTCCGTCGTTTTTTTGGGCAATTGGCCGAATCTCCAGGATTGTGAAAAATGCGGGTTGACAAAGCCACGCCGCTGCGATATAATCTTTCAAATACCAGTCGTTATTTTCACTACTTATCTTTTTATCGCCGTTTAACGTCATTCGAGGAAAGGAAGGTTGTTTGTATGCTGAACACCAATCAGGAGACAAAGTTTGTCAAAGAAGGTCTTACATTCGACGACGTATTGCTCATTCCCGCGCACAGCGAGGTAGAGCCCCGCAATGTGACGATCTCCTCCCACCTGACCAAGAAAATCAAGCTCAATATTCCCATCATGACCGCCGCTATGGATACCGTCACCGAAACGCGCATGGCGATTGCCATTGCCCGTGAAGGCGGTATCGGCATCATTCACAAAAATATGTCCATCGAACAGCAGGTCGATCAGGTCGATCGCGTCAAAAGAAGTGAAAACGGCGTCATTGACAATCCCTTTCACCTCAGCCCCGATCATCTCGTGGGTGAGGCTAATCTGTTGATGGGCAAATATAAGATTTCCGGCGTGCCGATCTGCGATGAAAGCGGTCGTCTGGTGGGCATTATCACCAACCGCGACCTCCGCTTTATGGACGATCAGGACTTCTCCCGCCCCATCCGCGACTTTATGACCAAGGACAACCTTGTCACCGCTCCCGTCGGCACCACACTGGAACAGGCGCAGGAAATCCTCAAGGAGCATCGCATCGAAAAACTCCCCTTGGTGGACAAGAACTTTATCCTCAAGGGTCTGATTACCATCAAGGATATCGAAAAATCCGTGCAGTATCCCAATTCCGCCCGTGACAAGGCGGGTCGCCTGCTCGTCGGCGCCGCCATCGGCAACACTCCCGACGTACTCGAACGCGCCGGAATGCTCATCGACGCGGGCGTGGACGTGCTGGCGCTGGATTCCGCTCACGGTCATCACATCGGCATTATCAACTGCGTCAGAAAGGTCAAGGCAAGATATCCCGATATCGACCTCATCGCCGGCAACGTCGCCACCGCCGCCGCCGCGGAAGAACTCATCGACGCGGGCGCGGACGCGGTTAAGGTGGGCATCGGTCCCGGCTCCATCTGCACCACCCGTATCGTGGCGGGCATCGGCGTACCCCAGATCACCGCGATCTACGACGTCGCCTGCGTCTGCGACAAGTACGGCATCCCCGTGATTGCCGACGGCGGCATCAAGTATTCCGGCGATATCGTCAAGGCACTTGCCGCGGGCGGCAATGTGGTCATGGTGGGTTCGCTGGTAGCGGGCTGTGAGGAATCGCCCAGCGACACCGAAATCTATCAGGGCAGACAGTTCAAGGTCTACCGCGGCATGGGTTCCATCGCCGCGATGGGCAAAGGTTCCAGCGACAGATACTTCCAGACTGGTCAGAAAAAGCTCGTTCCCGAAGGCGTGGAAGGGCGCGTGCCTTACAAGGGACCTCTCGCCGACACCGTGTATCAGATGATGGGCGGTCTCAGAAGCGGCATGGGTTACTGCGGCTGTCAGACCATTGAGGATCTCCACCGCAAGGCACAGTTTATCCGCATCACCGGCGCCGGTCTCAAGGAAAGCCACCCCCACGACATCTCCATCACCAAGGAAGCCCCCAACTATTCCAGCAATATGTAATGGTTTCATTCGGAATACGGAATGCGTAATCCGGAATGAATTTTGCTAAAAAACACTGCTTCGGGTACTGTATCACTGTGATATGCTCCCTATATAGAAGACAATGAAAGATAAAAGAATCATTGTCTTCAGTGTTACCAATTACACTTATAGTAGCATTGGTTTGTCTTTTTATTGTGCCAGTATCTACAAGCAGTCTTATTACGCTTTTCGTTGGTTCTTTATTTTTAATATTGGGTATGGGACTATTCTCTTTAGGAGCAGATACTTCTATGAGCCTTATTGGTGAGAGAATTGGTGCCAGTTTAAGTAAGAGCAAGAAACTTTGGGTTATTGCTCTTGTTTCATTTCTAGTTGGAACAATTACAACAATTGCAGAACCGGATCTTAACGTTCTTGCAACACAAATTCCTAGTGTACCTAATACTTTATTAATTATTACGGTTGGAATTGTTGTTGGAATTTTTTTGGCAATAGCAATGCTTAGAATTGTTTTTAAGATTAAATTGCCTGTTCTATTATTTGTTTTGTATCTAATTGTTTTTATTATTTCATATTGGGTTCCGAGAGATTTTTTACCTATTGCTTTTGATAGTGGTGGTGTTACTACTGGACCTATGACAGTTCCTTTTATACTTGCTTTGGGTATAG
>CAMJHU010000033.1 GCA_946405565.1 uncultured Clostridia bacterium | reverse complement strand
CTCCCCGCTTTCGTCAAAGTGTTCGGGGTCATAGAAATACAGCGGTGCCGGATTATCCTCATACAGAAACGTCGCAAGCACATCGTCCTTGGTGCTGCCGACGTGCAGACCGTTGACAAAGGTAAAGGCGGGCGACTCCTCCGCACGGACAGCGGTCAGTCTTTCGCTGCCGTCCCCGTTGATATCATAGAATTCGAAAAATGACAGGTAGTCGCCGTCTTCATAAAACATGATGCTGTAAGTACCCTCGTACCCGTTATGCCACTCATCGGTGCCTATTTCTACCGATTCGCCGAGTATCTCCTTGGCTTGCTCCAGTGTTGTAACGCCCAGCTGCATTCCGTTGACCACCGCGTCCTCCGGGCAGAATTTATGCGTTGTAGACGGTGCGGACGAGGACGTGCCGGGTTCAGCGGCGGAATGTGTATCCGGATGGCACGCCGAAAGTCCGCAGGACAGTATGGCTGCTGCGACAAGCAGGCTGACGAGTTTAGCGGTTATTTTCATGACAAAAATCTCCTTGGATTTTGGCTTTCTGTCATTGTGCGTTGGCGATATCTTCACTCAGCACGATATACGCCACCGTCGCGGCGCTGCGGGCTTCAATCAAATCCTTGGACATCGCGATGCCGTCGTCGTAGACTTCTTTAATGAGCGCTTCCACTTCAGGCAGTTTTTCCTTTGCCTTTTCGGTATTGAGCCGGACGAAATGGCACTCCTGCAGAATATCGCGGATCGCCGTGCGGATGCCGCTGCGAAGCGGTCTGCCTTCCATGGAAGGCAACACAGGCTCGTCCTTAGGGGCGGGACTGCCGTTGACACAGAGGTTGAGAATGATATCCGTTGCGGCGCGGCGGGAAAATACCAGCGCTTCAAGCAGGGAATTGCTCGCGAGACGGTTTTTGCCGTGAATGCCGGTGTGGGAACACTCGCCCACCGCGTAAAGTCCCGGAACGGAGGTGCGCCCCTTGGTATCGACATTGATGCCGCCCATCAGGTAGTGCTGGGTGGGATAGATGGGAATCCATTCCTTGGTCATATCAATGCCTTCTTCGAGGCACTTTTCGTAAATCATCGGGAAGCGGTTGCGCACAAAATCCGCGTCCTCGTGGGTGATATCCAGATAAAACTCACTCTTTCCGAGCCGTTCTTCCTCCTGCATGATGATACGCGACACCACGTCACGGGGCGCCAGCTCACCGCGGTAGTCGTAATTTTCCACAAAGCGGTTGCCCTCGGCGTTGCGCAGAACCGCGCCCTCGCCGCGCACCGCCTCGGAAATCAGGAAGCGTTCGCGGGACGCGTCCTTCGGCGCAAAGCCGGTGGGATGGAACTGTATGTAGGACAGGTTTTTGATGGTGGCGCCGAGGTTGTATGCCATGGTGATGCCGTCGCCGGTGGCGATGGCGGAATTGGTGGTGTATTTGAAAACCCGCCCGATGCCGCCGGTGCCAAGAATCACATAGGGGGCGAACACCGCGTGAATGCCTGCTTCGTCCATCAGACCCACCCAGAAGCCGCCGCCGCTGTCCTTCGAGAGCGAACACATCGTGGTATTTTCCACCATTTCGACATTGGGCTTTTCGGCAACCAATTCAAGGAGCTGCCGCACGATTTCCCGTCCGGTGGAATCCTTGTGATGGGCGATGCGGTGACGGCTGTGACCGCCTTCCAGCGTCATCTGGAGGTTGCCGTCGCTGTCGCTGTCAAATTTCACGCCCAGTTCCCGCAGTTTCAGCACATCGGAGGGACCTTCCGTCACCAGCACTTCCAGCGCGGAGAGATCGTTTTTATAGCCGCCCGCGATGAGTGTATCGGCAATGTGCAGCTTGAAATTGTCGTGGTCGGTATCGAGTACCGCCGCCACGCCGCCCTGCGCGAGCGAACTGTTGGAGAGCGACAGTTCCCGCTTGCTGACCACCAGCACATGAATATCCTCGCTGAACTGGAGCGCGGCATACAGTCCCGAAACGCCGGAGCCGACAATAATTACATCATATTTATTTTTCATTTCAGAAAAACACCCTTCTGAATCAAATCATTACGAATTACGAATTCCGCATTCCGAATTATTCTCAGCCGCCGTATTTGAGCATATTGTCAATGCTGCGCTTGGCTTTGAGACGCAGTTCTTCTTCAATCTCGATGACGTCGCCGAAATTGCCAAGCAGCGCGTCATAGACATTCTGGAGCGTGGTCATCTTCATGTTGGGACAGACCAGCTTGTGAGGCGCGAGCTGATAAAAGCCTCGTTCAGGATAGTCACGGCGGAGCTTGTCGCAGACGCCGCGCTCCGTGGCAATGATCACGTCGCCGTCCACGCTCTTGGCATAGGAGATGATTTCCGACGTGGAGCCGATGAAATCGCACAGTTCGACCACCTCTTTGCGGCATTCGGGATGCACGGCAATCTTCGCGCCGGGATGCGCCGCTCTGGCGGCTTCCACGTCGCCCACCGACACGCTGTGATGGGTCGGACAGCAGCCGTCCCACAGAATAATCTCTTTTTCGGGGACGAACTGGCGCACATAGCCGCCCAGATTCTGATCGGGGATAAAGAGAATGCGTTCGGCAGGCAGCGCCTTGACGATTTTCACGGCGGTAGAAGAAGTGACGCAGACGTCGCATTCGGCTTTGAGCGCGGTGGTGGTGTTGATATAGGCGCAGACGCAGACGTCGGGATTTTCCTCACGGAAGGCGCGGACCCGTTCGGGCGCAATCTGCTCCGCCATCGGGCAGGCGGCTTTTCTATGAGAAAGAATTACTTCTTTATCCGGGGAGAGAATCTTGACCGTATCCGCCATGAAGCGCACGCCGCACATCAGCACGCGACGCTTGTCCGTGACCTGCGCCGCCGCCTTGGAGAGGGCGAAGCTGTCGCCGGTGATGTCGGCGATGTCAATGATGTCGGGGTCCTGATAGGTATGAGCCAGCACGAGGGTACCGGTTTCTTGTTTTGCCTGCAAAATCGCTTGTTTTAATTCCGCGTGATTCATATGCAACCATCCTTTGTTGTGGATTTGAATACCGTATTCGACTATTGACAGCCCGTTTCTGAGGGAAACCTTTCTGTCGCAAATAATATGGATTCATTGTAGCATATTGTTTATGGTTTTGCAAGGAAATTCTTAGGCAAAAAATCCGTCAAAAAGATTACGCTTGCAATCTCCCGTGTGTCATGCTATACTTCCTTCATTACCCCTGAGAGGAAGAAAAAACAATGGCAGAAACAATTGTGAAAATATACACCGACGGCGCGTGTTCAGGCAATCCCGGTCCCGGCGGATGGGGAGCGGTGCTGCTCTACGGCGAGCATGAAAAGCGTATCTCGGGCGGCGAGCCGCAGACCACCAACAACCGTATGGAGCTGACCGCCGTGATCGAGGCGCTTTCCCTGCTCAACCGCCCCTGTAAGGTGCTGCTCACCACGGACTCCAAGTACGTTGCCGACAGCGTGACCAAGCGGTGGGTGTATGGCTGGCAAAAGCGCGGCTGGAAAAAATCCGACGGCAAGCCCGCCATTAATGTGGACCTCTGGCAGCGGCTCCTGCCCCTGCTGGACAGGCATGAAGTGGAAATCGCGTGGATTAAAGGTCACGCCGGGCATTATTATAATGAAATCTGCGATCAATTGGCAGTGGCGGAATCCCAGAAATACCGCTGATATTTTTCAGGCGCGGCAAACCGGAAATGCCTCTTGCAGCACTTGGAAAAACTGTGCCATTTCGTCCTGTGAGGTGAATGCCGATGGACAGATGCGCACCGTGCCGGTCTTTTCGGTTCCGAATTTGCGATGGGCTTCTCCGGCGCAGTGCAGCCCCCCGCGCACAGCGATATCGCGCTCGCCCAGCCGGTGGGCGACTTCGTCCGACGGAATGCCGTCGAGCGAGAAGGAGAGCAGCGGCACATGGAATCCGCTCTGGGGGCGCGCCGTGTACAGTCGGCAGCCGGGCAGGGCGGAGAGTGTATCATAGGCGGCTTGCATGAGCGACATTTCATGCGCCTCGACGGTCTCCCGTCCGAGCTTCTGGATGAGGCGCAGTCCCGTATCCAGCGCCGCGATGCCGGGCAGATTGAGCGTTCCGCTTTCAAAGCGGTCGGGCAGGAAGTCGGGCTGGGTGTTGAGCCCCGACAGACTGCCGGTGCCGCCTTCGATGACGGTTTGCAGCGGCGTGTGGGTGTTGACAATCAGCAGCCCCAGTCCCATTATGCCGTACAGCCCCTTGTGAGCGGGCATACACAGAAAATCGGCGTGCAGCGTGCGCAGGTCGAGCGGTGCGGTGCCGGCGCTCTGGGCGCAGTCGATGCCGAACAGGATGTGATGACGCGCCGCGAGCTCTCCGATGGCTTCCACCGGGAGCCTGATGCCGAAAACATTGGAGGCGTGGGTGCAGAAAATCAGCTTGGTGTTGGGACGAATCTGCCGGCGGAAGGAAGAGAGTGTGGCTTCCGGGTCGCATTCCACCACCTTCGCCGTGCTGAATGTTATGCCGCGTTTACCAAGCTGTCTGACCGGGCGGGTGACGGCGTTGTGTTCGAGGTCGGAGATGATGACATGATCGCCCGCGCCCAGAACGCCCTTCAGCACCATGTTGACGGCAACGGTGCAGGAAGGCGTGAAAATGACAGATTCGGGCGATGACGCTCCGAAGAATTCGCAGGCACGGCGGCGGCATTCATACACTGTTTCGGTGGCGCGGCGTGCCATCGGATAGCTGCCGCGACCGGGATTGGCGCCGCGGCGGAGAATCGTGTCGGCGACGACCTGTGCGGTTTCGCGGGGTTTGGGCCAGGTAGTCGCCGCGTTGTCAAGATAAATCATGGGTATGAACCCCCTTTCGGGTGACAGTCCGATATAGAAGGCATTTACGGAAGAACCATAATGCCCGCGTTGCGGAGAATGCTTTCGGCGCGCCAGCGATACCGCTCGGCGACGGAGAGCGTGTACAGACAGCCGACCTGTCCTTTTGGGTCGGCGCATTTGCGCCATTCGCACGGGATACCGTGCTGGCGAAGCAGCTCACAGCCTCTCATGGCGAGGGTGTAGGAGCCGATTTTGATGATGGCTTGGTTCATTTTGATTCCCTTCCTTTGCTTTGCGCGTTTCCGGAAAGGCTTTTCTGCGACACAAAAAAGCCGGGTCACGCACATACTGTTGTCTTTCACAGTATATGCGCCATCCGGCGGAGGTGTCCGTTCGGCAATTATATAAAATGAACGGCGTGTTTCGCATTCTCCAGCAGTACCACCGCGTGAGCGGCAATGCCCTCTTCGCGTCCGGTAAAGCCGAGATGCTCTTCCGTGGTGGCTTTGACGCTGACCTGTGTGACGTCAATGCCGCAGGCAAGCGCGATGTTGCGGCGCATGGCGGGAATATGGGGTGCGAGTTTGGGCTTCTGGGCGAGAACCGTGCTGTCGATATTGCCGATCTCATAGCCCTGTTCCCGCACCACGCGGCAGACCTCCGTCAGCAGCAGCATACTGTCCGCGCCGAGAAAGCGGTCGTCATCGTCGGGGAAGAGATGACCGATATCGCCCATCGCGGCGGCCCCGAGCAGCGCGTCGGAAATCGCGTGCGCCAGCACATCCGCGTCGGAATGTCCCAGCAGCCCGCGGGAATGGGGAATGTCTACCCCTCCCAGAATCAATTTGCGTCCTTCTGTCAGAATATGTACGTCGTAGCCGTGACCGATTCTCATGGCTGTCGCTTCCTTTCGTATGTATTGGGATGATTATATCACACCCGGCGGCAAATTGCAAGGTAAACTATAAGATGCCAAAATATGTTGGGCGAATTGTGATAATGTCACTTTTCTGAATTCGCCTGACCCTGTTATTTATTGAGGCTTTTCTCGCCGGGACGTCGAGGACGCCGTCCCCTACAAATTCATATCGTCATTTGTTCATATTTTTTTCATTCAAGCGGTTGCCCTGTCCTATTTCCGGATTGACAAATCCGCCGATTTGTTTTACAATAAAACTGTACAAAACAAACAAATCAATCAAAAGGGGGCTTGCCGCTTGTATCTGCGGGAATACGACTTTGAATGCGCCGTCAGTATGGCGAAGGACGGCAAGGAGCGCGGCGACCGCGAACATCTGGCACGCGCGCTGACCATGTTGCAAGATTACCGCCACGCGCTCGGACAGTTGAAGCCCGGCGACAGAATGGAATTCGGCAGCTATTTTGTCGCCAACGACATCAAGCCCATCAAACTCCTGCTCCGGGTGCCGATTGTCTGGCTGGTGCTGGAAAACGACCGCACCGACGGGAGTCTGCTGCTGCTCAGCGAACGGTCGCTTGACTGGGAATTTTACGGCGACATGGGCGCGTGCAGCTGGGAGGCGTCCTATCTGCGCAAGTGGCTCAACGGCGCTTGTCTGGACGACTGGTTTGCGCAGGAGGAACGCATACTGATGAGCCGTACTGTCTGCCGTCCCGAAAAAAACCAGATTTCCGACGTGAGTGACGAGGAAACCACCGAGGACTGGCTGTTTCTGCTGAGTTTCAGCGAGGTGCTGCAATACTTCGGCGGGAAGGGTTCCGGCAAAGCATGGAAGAACGTGCGTCGGTTTTTGTTTGAACGTTACACCGATCATTACCCTGTCAGTCATCGGGACGCGGTGGGCGTGATTCCGTTTGTGCAGCCGTCCTATCAGGACAAGCGGGCGATGGAGATTTCCTACGAGGCGAAGGAATGGTGGCTTCGCACGCCGGGAGTGGACAAGGAATATCGCATGGTAGTGTGTGCGGACGGCAGCGTGGACGTGCAGGGGATGAAGGTGGGCTGCGACGAGGTCGGCGTCCGCCCCGCGCTGCGTCTCTGTCCCGACGCGCTGGAGCAGATAAAATCTGCCTTTGTAAGATAATGTCTTCCCACAGATAAAAACCGTCCCTGTCGTGACAGCGCAGCGGCTGTATCATGGCAGGGACGGTTTTTTTGGAAAATTATGAACGTTCCGGTTTCTTGCCGCCGGGGAGCTTTTCCCTGATGAGGTTGACCATACCGAAGAAGTTGTCCACCAGATCGGTGAGGAAGCCTTCGTTCGGACGGGCGTTGGTGCTGCGGTAATAGTGGGATACTGTGCCGAACATACCGCTGCGGCGGGGGGAATTGGTGGTGACTATGCCCAGCACATCGGTATCGAGCGTTTCCAGCACGTCGATGGCATACTTCATGGTATCCGTGCGGGTGTGACCGTACTGCGCCACCACCAGACAGCCGTCCACCTTGCCCGCGACGGCGGACGCGTCGGGCAGCAGTTCAATGGCGGGGGTGTCGATGATGACGTATTCAAATTCGCTCTCGACGGCTTCGAGCATTTTGCCGAACACGTCGCTGTCCAGCAGGTCACAGACGTTGATGCTGTTCATGTTGACGTTGTTGAGTGCAGTGATGACATAGAGGTTGCGGTTGGAGGTTTTGTTGATCGCGGCGGCGATATTGGCCTTGCCCAGCAGCAGATCGCCCAGTCCGAAGACCGAATCAAACCGCAGTTCCCGGCTGATACTCGGACGGTGCATATCCGCCTCAATGAGCAGTACCATCGCGTTGGAATCCGCCAGCGCCCGTGCCAGACCGATGGCGACCGACGTGCGTCCGTCCCGGGGTGAGGGACTGCATACCGCGATGGTGCGCACGCCGCGCTTGGAATATTTGATGGTGGAGCGCAGCACGCGGTAGGCGCTGCTGACCTGATTCTGGCTGCGTTCGGTGCCGATGATGTGGGCAATGGGTGGAATGGCGGCAATGACCGGCACGCGGGTCATGGTTTCAAATTTGGCGCTGGTGCGAAGGGTTTTATCGCTGGCGAGCGAGAAGAGATTCACTATGAAGAAGACGACCGCAGTCAGTACCACACCTTCCAGCGCCCGTCCCAGCGCGATGATCCACGGATGATTGACCCCGACGGTACGTCCCGCGTCCTGTACCGCGACCGAGAAGGAGGGGGTGGACATGGCAAAGCTCTCCTTGACCGACACATTGGCTTCTTTGATGAGGTTGGCGGTGAAGGTCTCGGCTTCGGTACGGTTGCCGGCATAGACCACCGTGACTTTGAGGACGTTGGACTGGTCGATCTGTCGGACGGTGACATTGCGCTGGGTGACTTTGGCGGACTTCTGATATTCCACCGGGTCGGCGTCGCGGTCGCCGGTGGTGTCCACGATGGCGCGGTAGACCGTGTCGCTGTTGTCGATGAGCGAGATGGATGTCAGCGCCGCCGAGCGGCTGAGTTCGGAGATATTGTACTGATCGGAGATGCTTTCGCCTTCCACATCAGACTGAATGCGCACGGTGCCTTCCACCGTGTACTGTATGGGCGTCATCAGCCGCACGGTCAGCAGCACCGTCACAAACACTGCCAGTGCCGACAGCACCAGCAGTCCGATGCGCTGTACGCAGAGTTTGAGGTATTCGGTCAGACCGGAATTGGCATTCATAAAACAGGTCACGCTCCTGATAATGGATAGAGTTTTTTTCTCCTCCCCTGATAGACGAGGGAGAAACACAAAATCAAACGGTAACCTGTATATTATATAGAAAATCCTTTCTGCCGTCAACCGGGAGCGGATTATTTACGATTATTTTACAACTGATAAAAAATCCCCGCGGGCTATTCACAGTAATTTTGCAATATTTGATAAAAAATCCTTTGAAAATTTTTCTCCTGTATGTTACAATGTAAAAAGGTATATGGTTTTCAGCCATCACCTTCACTATTTTTGACCGGCATTTTATTTTCTAAGGAGATTTGATACATCATGGCTGTTATGCGATTATTTGTCGAGAAGGCGCCCGGCTTTGACATAGAAGCGAAGCACGTGCTTTCCGACCTGAGAGACAATCTCGGCATGACCGATATCGAAGGACTGCGGCTGCTCAATCGCTACGACGTGTCGGGGCTGACGGATGCGGAGTTCGATAAGGCTCGCACCACCGTTTTCAGCGAACCCAATGTCGATATTGTCTATGACGAAGTATTTCCCATCGAGGAGGACGTGCGTGTGTTCGCGACCGAGTATCTGCCCGGTCAGTATGACCAGCGGGCGGATTCCGCCGCCCAGTGCGCCCAGCTGCTCACGCAGGGTGAACGTCCCGATGTGCTGACCGCCCGTGTGTATGTGCTGCGCGGCAGCATCACGGACGAGGAATTCGAGCGCGTCAAGAGCTATATCATCAACCCTGTGGAATCACGCGAGGCGTCGCTGCATAAACCCCGCACGCTGAAACAGAAATTTGACGTTCCCCAAGATGTGGCGGTCCTCGAGGGCTTCACTGTCTGGGACGACGACAAAATGCACGAATACTATGCTTCTATGGGCTTCGCCATGACGCTCGACGACCTGAAGTTCTGCCGCGACTACTTCCGCGACGAGGAAAAGCGCGACCCTACCGTTACCGAACTGAAGGTCATCGACACCTATTGGAGCGATCACTGCCGTCATACCACCTTCCTTACCGAACTGGGCGACATCAAGGTGGAAGACGGCGGTTATGAGAAGGAAATCCGCAAGGGGATTGCCCGCTATCTGGCGGCACGCGCGGAGGTTTACGGCGACGATACCACCCGCCCCGTCACCTTGATGGATATGGGTACCATCGGCGCCAAGGTTCTCAAAAAGCGCGGTCTGATTCCCGATCTTGACGAAAGCGACGAAATCAACGCCTGTTCCATCGAGGTGCCGGTGGAGATTGACGGACGCACCGAGCAATGGCTGGTGCAGTTCAAGAACGAAACACACAACCATCCCACGGAAATCGAGCCCTTCGGCGGCGCCGCCACCTGTCTGGGCGGCG
>CAMJHU010000032.1 GCA_946405565.1 uncultured Clostridia bacterium | reverse complement strand
TCGCTGTTGTGATGGACATTGTGTATCATTTCGCGTTCGGAATGCCGCTTCGGGTGCTGGAGTTGTGCTATCCGCTGATCCTGTCGCTGCTGTATCTCTCGGTCAGCCTGCCGATTATCTACAAGTTCGGCGCGAATAAAGCGCGGCTCATCATTGTGCTGGTCATGGTCGTACCGGTGCTGCTGGCTGTGATGGCGATATTCGGAGTGATGGCGCTGTCCGACAGGGATATAGCGGTCAGCATGACCGACATCGCGCAGAGCGTGAGCGAAACCGATTGGGAAGGAGCCGAAGAAATCGACTTAGGTGCTGTGATGAACAAGGCTCAGATTCCGGCTTCCGTCATCGGCATCGTCGTCAGCGGCATCGTGTACGCGCTCTCCTGCCTGCTGAGTGTTTCCATCTATCAGAAGAAAAAGCCATAATGCGTAAAAATAAATCTGTCACCGCAACAAAAAGACGGTCGTTCGCTGTTTTCCGCAGCGAGCAGCCGTCTTTTTTGATGTGTGTCCGTATCAGGGGGCAGTTTTCAGATCCAGCAGAAACCGGCTGCCCTCCCCTTCCCTGCTTTCCACGCGGAGCGGTATCGCCAGCAGGTCGGCGGCTTTCTTCGCGAGATAGAGTCCCAGCCCGCTGGACTTCTGCCCCATGCGTCCGTTGAGACCGGTGTACCCCTTCTCGAAAATCCGCGGCAAATCCTCCGGCGCGATGCCGATGCCGGTATCCGATATGCACAGTACCCCGTTCTCCATGCCGATGGCGACGCTTCCCGACGGGGTGTATTTGACCGCGTTGGAGATGAGCTGTTCGAGAACGCAGACAAACCACTTCCTATCCGTGACAATGCCCCGCTCCGTCGGCGTGAAATCCAGCCGCAGCCGCTTCTCCACAAACAGCGGCGCGAATTTCCGCACCGCCTCCCGGATGAGTTCGTCCAGCCGGTATTCCCGTATCACCAGATCGTTGGAAGTGCTGCCGAGGCGGATATATTGCAGCACCATATCGACATACTGCTCCACCCGCAGCAGTTCCGCTAGCAATTGACGGTCCTCCGGCGTATCCCCCGACAGCCGCAGCTTCATCACCGCAATGGGGGTCTTGATCTGATGGACCCACGCCGTGTAGTAATCCATCTGATCCACCTGCCGTTCGCTGAAATCCGCCGTCACCCGTTCCAACTCCCCGCCGAGCGCGGCGAGAATCGCCTGATAATCCTCTTCCGCCAGCGAATGGGCTTCGGGCAGGCTTTTCCGGTCGTTGACCACCGTTTCCGCCGTGCGGAGCCGTTCCTCATGATGTTTCTTTTCTCTCAGATAATCTGACGTCAAAAGCACCGCGAGCAGACACAGCGATATCCACATAGCGTAAAGCAGCGGCTCGCGCATGACGCCGTACAGCACAAACACCGCCGCATTAAAGCCGTTGATCATCACCCACAGCAGGATGGCAGCGTGGTTTTTCCGCAGAATGTCCCTGAAAATCCTCATGAGATCAGATACCCGCTTCCCGGCTTGGTGAGAATCATATCGGTCAGACCAACGCCTTCCAGCTTCCGGCGCAGACGGTTGACATTCACCGTGAGGGTGTTTTCCTCCACAAAGCAGTCGTCGTTCCACAGCCGGAGCATGAGCGCGTCGCGGCTCACGATGCTGCCGCGGTTTTCCAGCAGCGTGCGCAGAATGCGGAATTCGTTGCGGGTCAGTTCGGTCACGCCGTCGGGACCGCGGACGCTCCCGTCCCCCAGCCGCAGTTCCCCGCCTGCAAAGGGCAGCACCTCCGCCGCTCCGTGGATTTCATAGGTGCGGCGCAGCACCGCCTGAATCTTGGCGGTGAGCACCATCGGTTCCACGGGCTTGGCAATAAAATCGTCCCCGCCCATGTTGATTGCCATGACGATGTTGAGGTTATCCGAAGCCGAGGACAAAAAGACAATCGGCACGGTGGAGCTTTTCCGGATGTCCGCCGTCCAGTCGTAGCCGTTGCGGAAGGGCAGCATGATGTCCATCAGCACCAGATGCGGCTGACACGCCAGACATTCCTCCCCCACGCGGCGAAAATCGCGGACTGTACGGACTTCATACCCGCTGCGCTCCAACTGCTGCCCGATTGCCTCCATGAGCGGCTGATCGTCCTCCACCAAAAAGATACGGTACATTTTTTTATACACCCTCCCTTTTTTTAGTGGTCAGTGATCAGTGATCAGTGGTCAGTTTTCATGATCTTCTCACTTCCCACTTCTCACTAACCACTACCCATTCTCTTATCGCACAATCTGATAATACGTCTTGGACGTGCCGAGATAAATCAGCACATACACCAGCGCGAAAACCGTAAAGGTGCCGAGCGTGCAGCATGCAAACAGTTTCACACTAAACAGCATCAGCACTCTCATGATTCTTGTGAGCAGCGGAAATACAACTGCCATATGCAGTCCCGCGACCGCCAGCGGCAGGAAGAATACCAGCAGCACCTGTTTCCGGATCGTTTGTTTGACCTCCTGATGGCTCATTCCGATTTTTTCCATGATCTGAAAGCGGGATCTGTCCTCGTAGCCTTCCGAAATCTGCTTGTAGTAGATAATCAGTGCCGTCGCAAAGAGACAGACCGCGCCAAGCAGCACGCCCAGAAAGAGCAGCGTGCCGAACATACCCAACAGGGCTTCTTTGGCGTTCCAGCGGGTGTTGAGATTGTATTGAATGACGTCCCCTTCGTCAGACATTTCTTTCAGCGCGGCACGCAGGTCTGCATCCAGTGAATCACCCACGGCGGCAGCTTTATCGTAATCGGCAAACGTCACGGCAATACGTCGGGTCATTTCGGAGGCATATTTGCCGTTGGCTTCCTTCTGCGCTAGATAAATATCGTTGAGCACCTGTTCATCGGAAACCACCACGCCGTAGCAGGCGAAGGACGACGCCAGATAACTCGCCGAAATGGGAAAATGATACAGATTCTGTCTGATATCATATGCCGTTCCGTGAATGGTCAGTGTACCGGTGATATCCTTGATGCCGGAAGGATCGTACATGGAGCAGACCGCAATTTCCTGTTTCGCCAGATCCACCGTATCGCCCGACAGCTTGTGATAGGTGTCCGCTGTGATAAAGAAATAGTTGCCGACGTCCGTCATGTTGTAATCATCGACTTCGCCTGATACATACAGCGTATGATCTTGGAGCAGATAGGCGGCATACAGATATTCATTCTGTTCAATTGCCTTGATTTCCACGCCGTTTTTGTCCGCTGTCCCACGCACCATGCGTTCCAGTTCTTCCGGCGAAAGGGATTGCGATGTGCCGTCCTCCTTGGAAAAACCCGCCTCAAAATAAAGGTTCTGCGGGTAATTCTTGTTGAGCACGCCCTCATATCCGGCGTAAAGAGTGACGGTGGTCGAAATCATGACCAGCACGCCGGTAGCGAGTATCGCAATGGAGGCCAGTCCCACGGCATTCTGCTTCATGCGGTAGAGCAGTCCCGCAACCGCCGGCATATTCTGGGAGCGGTAATAGAAATTCTCATTCTTTTTCAGCGTTTTCAGCACAAAAATACTTCCCGCGACAAAGAGAAAATAGGTGCCGACAATCACCAGCAGCACCGCCAGAAAGAAGACCGCCAGCGCTTCCAGCGGCGATTGCGTCGCTAAGGCAATCGCGTAACCGCTGCCGAGCGACACAAGCCCCAGCCCCAGCATGACCCATCGGACCTTCGGCTCCTTCTCACCCGCGCTGCGGCTTTGCAACAGTTCTACCGGCTTCATCAGCGCAATGCTGATACGGTTGAAAATGAAGATACAGAAATCCAGCAGCAGAAAGAACACTGCCGTGGGTATAACCGTACCGGGCGTGACATAATAGAATCCCGCCACCGCGTCGGTTTGCAGCAGGCGGCAGATGACCAGTGAACACAGTTTATAGAAAATCATTCCCGCGCCAAGTCCTCCGGCAACCGACAGCAGGCTGCTGAACAGATTTTCAAAAAACAGCACCCTTCCCACGTGACGCTTCTCCATGCCCAGCACATTATACACGCCGAACTCCCGTTTGCGCTGTTTCATCAGAAAGCGGTTGATGTAGAGCATCAGCACCGCCGAGAGCAGCGCGAGAACAGCGACCCCCATCCACATAAAAGTGGGAAGATACTCGCCGCCTTTCACACGCCGCATTCTGTCGTCCATCGCCAGTGTCAGCATGATGTAAAAACAGGCAATCAGACCGGCTTCCGTCCCCATCCGCGGCGCGAAAAACCGGGCATTGCTTCTGATATTCTGCGCTGCCATCTTCGCATACAGTCTCATCTCACCTCACCGCCCTTTCTGAGCATAGTGAGCGTATCCGAGATTTTCTGATAAAGCTGTTCATTGGTGCAGTCGCCCCGGTAAATCTGATGGAAGACAACGCCGTCCCGGATAAACAGCACGCGGTTGGCATGGGATGCGGCATCGGTGGAGTGTGTCACCATCAGAATGGTCTGTCCGTCGCGGTTCATCTGTTCAAACACGCGAAGCAGGTCGGAGGAAGACTGTGAATCCAGCGCGCCGGTCGGCTCGTCCGCGAGAATGATCTTGGGATGGGTGATGAGCGCCCGGGCGGCGGCGGCACGCTGTTTCTGTCCGCCGGAGACTTCATAAGGATATTTGTCGAGAATCTTTTCGATGCCCAGCGACGCGGCAATGGGCGCTAGTTTTTCCTTCATCTCGGCGACGCTTTTGCCGCTCAGCACCAGCGGCAGCAGGATATTGTCCCGCAGCGAGAAAGTGTCGAGCAGGTTGAATTCCTGAAACACAAAGCCGAGATTCTCCCGGCGGAAGGACGCGAGCGCGCTGTCTTTCACTTCCGCCAGATTTTTTTCATCCAGCATCACGCTTCCGCCGGTCGGCTTGTCCAGTGCCGCCAGAATGTTGAGCAGCGTCGTCTTGCCCGAACCCGATTCGCCCATGATCGCCACATATTCCCCTGTTTCCACCGAGAAGGTCACGCCCTTGAGCGCCTGTACCTGACTGCCCCCCATGCGGGACGTGTAGGTCTTTTTCAGATCGCTGACTTTCAGTATTTCCATCGTTTTCAAAACCTCCGTTTTCATTGGATGGTTTCATTGTAACCGAAATAGCGGGTTTTCTCCATCGAACCGCGTGACAGTCGGGTGACAATTTTGTAAGGCTGCTCACAACAGCGATGTAATCCAGTGATCCAGAAATGCCATCTGTTCGTCGGTATGGAACCAATGCTCCCCTTGCTCCATCACGGTCAGAGTCGCGCCGATTTTCGCCGCAAAGGCGGACATCGTTTCCTGCGAAGTCAGTGTATCTCTTCCGCCGTATAGGATATGCGTGGGAATGTTCCATGTGACGGGGTGTTCCCGGACATAGCAGAGATACTCCCACGACAGAGTTTCGCTCCGTCCGTCCGTAACGACAGTGATTTCCCGCTTGGCGCGGAGTTCCGCTTCCGTCACGCCGGACTGCCGCATGGCATCCGTGATCAGCTTTTCCATATCCGCCACCGGCGAGATAAAGAAGGCTTTTTCGATGGGCTGCTCCGACAGTCCCATCATGGCGTAGTATGCGCCGATACTGTTGGCAATCACCGCGACGGCGTGACAGCCCTGACAGTTGACCTGCCACCAGCGCGGAAATTCCTCCGCCGCTTCCCACGGGAACTGTGCCGTATAATCCATTCCGATCACCGCGCAATCCGGGAAAAGACCGCAGTAATGCGCCGCTTCTTCCGGCGAACCGCTCCTTCCGTGAATGTATACAATCGCGTCCGGCATGGTTGACGTCTCTCCTTTTGATTTCTTTGTTTTATTCCGAAACCGTCTTGACAAATCCGCCAAGGAACGGTATGATATATAAAAATCACTTTTTTCTATTAACGGAGGCACTCAGCATGGAATACACCTTTACCCCCAGAATGGTCTGTTCGACCAAGATTCAGTTTGACATTGACGGCGACGTCATCACCAACGTCCGCTTCACCGACGGCTGCAACGGCAATCTCAAAGCTGTCGCCAAGCTCGTGGACGGGATGACCGTGGCACAGATCGAGGAAAAGCTCCGCGGCAATACCTGCGGCAGACGTCCCACCTCCTGCGCCGACCAGTTCGCTATCGCCGTGCGGAAAGCATACGACGAAACCCATC
Organism: uncultured Clostridia bacterium; assembly: GCA_946405565.1. GTDB lineage: Bacteria > Bacillota > Clostridia > Oscillospirales > Acutalibacteraceae > RUG762. The sequence goes on along the minus strand of CAMJHU010000032.1, from coordinate 3,681 downwards.
CGCAATAATGATTATTTCCCGCTTTCTCCGCTCCTCTGCCCTGTCTTTCGCCTCACCGGAAGACAGGGTGTTTTTTTGCGTTAAAAAATAAACCAAACACTCAGATATCGGCAAACATTTCGAGACGCGACGCTTTGAGCACCCGGCGGAACAGCCGCGGCGCCAGCACCGGCGCGATGCGATAGGCGCCCGACATCAGATGCGCGTCCATGCCGATCACAATCCGGCTGCGTCCCGCGTTCACCCGACGCAGCAGGCGCTTCGCCGCCGATTCGGGCGACAGGCTGAATCGCTCCACCAGCGGACTGACGGTCCGCGTCTGATGCCGCATAATGCCCGTGCGGATAAATCCCGGACAGACTGCCGGAATATATACCCTTCCGCAGTATTCTTCCCGCAGCACTTCCGAAAATGCCATCACACCCGCCTTCCCCGCCGAATACACCGACGTTCCCGCCAGCGGACACAGCGCGTCCGCGCTGGCGATATTGACAATCGCCGTCCCTTCCTTCGCCAGAAAACGCGGCAGAAACGTCTCCGTCCCATACAGCACCGACGCCGCGTTCACCCGCATGGCGCTTCGGATTTCCTCGGACGAATAGGCGCCGAACGCCGCAAACCGCGGCAGGATACCCGCGTTGTTGATCAGAACATCCGCTTCAAAGCCTTGCTCCCCCGCAAAGGCTGCCAGCGCTTCCCAATCTTCCCGCCGGGAAACGTCCGCCGCAAACCCCCGGAACGCTTCGCTCAGTTCGTGGGTCAACGCGTCCAGCGCCGTTTGACGACGCGCCACACCCAGCACGCGGCAGCCGTAATACAAAATCAAACGCCGCACCAGCGCGCTGCCCAAACCTCCCGTCGCGCCCGTCACAATCACGTTTTTCCCATACAGCCGAAAATGCCGGTTGGATGCCATAGCCATGTACCTTCTTTCCGTTGTGCGGATTTCATTGTGTAAACTGAAAACTTTTCATTGACATTCTAGCCTGAAAATTGTATAATTATGTTAAGTATCCATGAATATTCCAAAACTGCGAGGTATGACAATATGGGTAAACGTTTTCTATCCGCTATCGTGGCACTCAGTATTTTCGCCGCATTGTTTGTCTCCTGTGCGTCCAAATCACCGGAACCCGGTCCCCAGACTTTCGATGATAATTTCCGTATGTTCTACGAAATTTACGTCCGCTCTTACAGCGATTCCAACGGCGACGGCATCGGCGATATCCAGGGGCTGATTTCCAAAATGGATTATCTCCACGCCAGACCCGGCGAGGACGACACCATGTCGCTCGGCATCGACGCCGTGTGGCTCATGCCGATCTTCACCTCCCCCTCCGAACACAAGTATGACGTCACCGATTACTATACCATCGACCCCACCTACGGCACCATGGATGATTTTGATCAGATGCTCAAAGAATTCCATCAGAGACGTATCCGCGTCATTCTCGATATGGTGGTCAACCACACGTCGAGTGAGCATCCGTGGTTCACGCAGGCGGTCGAGGCACTCAACAGCGGGAAGGACAGCCCCTATCTCAACTACTACAATTTCACGAAGGAACCGTGGTATTTCGGTATGACCGAAGAGGACATCATCGCACAGCAGGAAGAAGAGGCGGAACGAATCGCCGAAGCCAAAAAGAACGGCGAAACCGTGGAACCGGTGGATATTACCACCCAGACCGAGGGCTTTACCCCGGTCCCCGGCAATGAAGACGGTTGGTATTATGAAAGCCGTTTCTGGAGCGGTATGCCCGACCTCAACCTCGATAATCCCGACGTCATCCGGGAACTGAAGGATATCATGAAATTCTGGATTGACAAGGGCGTGGACGGCTACCGTCTCGACGCCTGCACCTCGTATTACACCTGGAGTATGGAAAAGAGCATCTCTTTCCTCCAGACCGTCGTGGATTACTGCAAGTCCGTAAATCCCGACTTCTATCTGGTCGGCGAGGTCTGGTCGGACACATGGACCATTACCCAGTATTACAAGAGCGGCATTGACAGCATTTTCAATTTTGACTGCTCCTTCTCGGGACCTTATGCCGGATTGCTCAACAACCTTACCAAAAATAAGCGCGGCGGCAAACTGTCGGGACGCCTTGAAACCGTGTTTACCGATATGCGCAACGCGAATCTGAATGCCATTGACGCACCCTTCCTCTCCAATCACGATACCGCCCGCGCCGCGACTTATCTCAAGGCGTCCTCTGACCGCAAGCTGGCTGCCAGCCTCTATCAGATGCTCCCCGGCAACTGCTTCATCTATTACGGCGAGGAAATCGGTATGTCCGAGGGATGGAAAAACGACAGCGAAAAGCGTCTGCCCATCATGTGGTCCGCCGATGAAAACGGCAACGATATCATCCCGCCCAAGGACGGCGGACGCGCCGGCAGTCCCTACTTTGGCGTATATGAGCAGCTTGCGCAGTCCGATTCGCTGCTGCGACATTACAAACGGCTGCTGAACATCAAGAAATACAATCCCGAAATTCAGCGGGCGCAGGTCGTTTCCGCCTGTGACGTCGGCAATTACAACGTGGCTGCCTACACCTGCGCGTATGAGAACGCCGCCGTGATGGTTCTCCACAATCTGACGCCCACTGTCAAGCACGTCAATCTGCGGGAGGCAGGCTATGAGACGTTCAGCGAAGTGTCCGGCTTTGTGATCGCCGATGACTATGTGGAAGAGGAAGCCCACAGAGCCTATATCAAGGATTATGAATATGAGGTTCCCGAAGTGAAGGCTGGTGCTTCGCCTTTGGTATATGTCAACGGCGAAATCACATTGCCACCCAAATCCACTGTGATTCTCAGAAGCCATGAGAAAGCCAATTCCACCTTCATCACCACGACGCTGCCGCCATATGTAACTCCCACCGATCTGGTAACACCCACTGATCTGGTGACACCTTCCGACGCGGCATAACCGTCGCCATATCCCCGCTTGCAAAATCATCATCAAAAAACCCTGTCAAACCGCGTATCCTTGCGGATACCGTCCGACAGGGTTTTTCTTTGCTGCTGGAGGATCATGATTACCTACGCCGAGAGCCGCCGTCTTTCTCTTGTTCCGGATTTTCGCAAAGGAGCGCGCTCCGGCTCACGCCTGTCACTGGCACCGCGGATATCGCAATAAATAAAGAACGCCGCCGCCGCAAAAATCGCCGCAACCCCAGCGCCTACGCTGATATGATCACTCATGACTTCCATCACCAGTCCAAACCATTTGAGACAGATCAGCCCCGCCAGTGTCAGCACCATCAATTTGACGGCATGAACCGTGACAAATCCCACGCGAAAATACAGTTCGGCTTCCGAACGTTTTTTATACCCTTTATACCCGCGCCGTCCTGCCGGTTCCGCGCCTCCTCTGACGACATGGTTTTCCCTGACGGTTCTCCGCTCTGCTGTTGTCTGTCGATGATAACCTGTCTGTGTCATGTTGACAGCCACCTTTCGTTCTACAATTTGAGATTAAATGTGTGAATATTTTTCGCAATAATCGCGATTTATTTTTTTCAAGACTAAAATCTTAATTAAATTCGCGTTTCTGTTACTTATATGTATAATATATCATACTGATTTGGTATTGTCAAGCGGTTTTTCTCTACTCTGAGATTTTTGTCAGATTTTTTGCCTGTAAGGGGTTGCATTTTCGAGAAACATATG